>QHPA01000530.1 GCA_003218935.1 Verrucomicrobiota bacterium | reverse complement strand
AGGGGTTTTCCGCGGACTTGTCTTCGATGAAGTCGCCGAAGTTGGTGTCTTCACTGTCACCCACGGGCGACTGGAGCGAGATGGGCTGCTGCGCCATCTTCAACACCGCGCGAACGCGTTCAACCGGCATTTGCATTTCGTCGGCGATTTCCTCGGGCGTGGCTTCGCGCCCGAAGTCCTGCACCAGTTGCTTCTGCACGCGCATCAGCTTGTTGATCGTCTCGATCATGTGCACCGGGATGCGGATGGTGCGGGCCTGGTCGGCGATGGAGCGGGTGATGGCCTGGCGAATCCACCAGGTCGCATAAGTTGAAAACTTGTAGCCGCGCCGGTACTCGAATTTCTCGACCGCCTTCATCAAACCCATGTTGCCTTCCTGGATCAGGTCGAGGAAAGAAAGGCCGCGGTTGGTATATTTTTTGGCGATGGAAATCACCAGTCGCAGGTTGGCCTCCACCATTTCGGTCTTGGCTTGCAGCGCTTTGCGGGCGAAGTGCTGCAACAGCTGGTAGGCCTTGAGGTATTCCTCGAAGGGCATCCGGACGAATTCCTCCAGCGCTTTGATCTTCTTTTGCTCGGACTGAATGATCGTCTGTTGGTGGTTTGACTTCCGCTGGTTTTCCAGGTCCTGGATGGTGCGGAGGCTCAACTGGACTTTGTCGTGGATGTTGTCGGCCACCAGGGCCATCTCTTCGATGACTTTCTGCTTGTAATAAAACTTGTGGAACGTCCGCTGCAGTTTTTCGTCCAGTTTTCTGAATTCCTTGAACAGTTTGTCGCGTCTGGCTTTGCTGGGACCGCTCTGCCATCCGGCATATTTGTCGTCCACTGACTGGTCGGAGCCGCGGACTTCCTTGACGAGTTTGCGCAAGGCGCGGAGGTGATTGTCGCGGCTTTCAATCTTCTTGTCCAGGATGACGCGGTCGAAGCGTTCTTTGGGCGGTTCGGAAATCAGTTTTTCTGCCAGCGCAATATGCTCTTTACCGGCGAATCCAAAACCGTAAATGATTTTTTTGACCTCGTTTTCGGCGTCTTCGATCCGCTTGGAAATCTCGACTTCCTGTTCGCGCGTGAGCAAGGGCACCTGGCCCATTTGCTTGAGATACATCCGAACGGGGTCGTCCAGAATATCCAGCCTGCTCTTGTCCTCTTCCTCCTCCGGCTCCGGCTGTTTGACGTGATCCACCTCGGCCTGGTCCACGATCTCCACCTCGAGGTTGCGCAGCTTGATGTAGATCTCATCCAGCTCCTCCGGCGTGATCATCGCGTCCGGCAACGCGTCATTGATGTCGTTGTAGGTCAGGTAACCCTGCTCCTGCGCGAGCCGAACGAGTTCCCTGATCTTTTCGGTCAAATCGATTCCCGACTGGTTTTTGATGGCGCCGATTGCCTGCTCCGCAGCGCTGACCGGGGCGCCGATAGCCTGAAGATTGGCTGGACGGGACTGGCCATTTGCGTTCAGCCTGGCCGAAACTTCGCCAACTCCCGGCAATTTGGACGAAGCTGAGGAAGATAATGCCGGAACCGTCCGGCTTTTCTGTTGGGATTTGTCCGCGGAATGCTTTGTGATTTTGGAAGCTGCTTTGCCGGATTTTTTCGCGCCGGCTTTGGGAACACGCTTTCGTGCTTTCGATTTGACCATAGTTTTAGTACGCAACGACGAACCGATTCAAACAAAAATGGCCGTGAAATATGTTTGCTCCGGCAGCCTTTTTGCTGAAGCACGTTTTGCTTTCGACGCGCATCAAAATCCTCCTCGTCGTGGCTGTTTTGTCCTCTCCGTTTGCCCGCCGCTCCTACAAACGACGTTTCGGCCGAGGGCCCATGACGCTTGTGAAAAAAATCACAAATTCACTTGCCTCGCTTTTCCACGCTGATTAGCTTGCAGAAAAATGCGGGCACAACCGCGGGCGTTCATGCAAACGAGCACTGAACTCGGCTACAACTCGAAAATCGAAGGCGAGGTCATCCACACCCGGCTCGACGCCGCGCTGAATTGGTTTCGCAAGAACTCGCTTTGGCCGATGCCGATGGGGCTTGCCTGTTGCGCCATTGAATTGATGGCCGCAGGCGCCAGCCGGTTCGACATCTCGCGATTCGGCTCCGAAGTCATGCGCTTTTCCCCGCGACAGTCCGATGTCATGATCGTGGCCGGCACCGTGACTTACAAAATGGCGCTGGCGGTGAAGCGGATTTACGACCAGATGGCGGAGCCGAAATGGGTCATCGCCATGGGCGCCTGCGCCTCCACCGGCGGGATGTATCGAAGCTACGCGGTGCTCCAGGGCGTGGACCATATTATTCCTGTGGACGTTTACGTCGCCGGCTGCCCGCCCCGTCCGGAAGCGCTGCTCGACGCTCTGATCAAATTGCAGGCCAAAGTGGCCCGGGAACCTGTGGCCGGCGCGCCGAAGAAAGTCGCGGCTTGAGCTGCGCAAATCTCAAAAAAATCTGAGTTCTCCAATGTGAAATTCTTTCCGTGACTGCTTTTGAACTCGCCCGGAAATTGAGAGACCAGTTCGGCGATTTGCTGTCCGAACCGAAGGAGTTCCGCGGTGAAATCACGTTGAAACTGCTCGACGCGGAGAAGATCGCCGACGTTTGCGGGTTCGCGAAAGAGGAACTTGGCTTTGATTACCTCGTGGACATCAGCAGCGTTGACAATTATGGCGACGACCCTCGTTTTGCCGTGGTTTATGAGCTCTATGGCTACAGTCATCGCTGTCATCTCCGTCTCAAAACGGATGTGAGCGAGGAGAAGTCCGGGTTGCCCAGCGTCACTTCGGTTTGGAAGACCGCCGATTGGCACGAGCGCGAGATTTACGACATGATGGGCATTCGCTTTTGCGGTCATCCTGACCTGCGGCGAATTTTGATGTGGGAAGGCTATCCTTATTTTCCGTTGCGCAAGGATTTTCCACTGGCGGGCAAACCGAGCGAACTGCCGGAAGTCGCATTTACGAAGCCCGCGCCGCTTGAAGGCGGCCCGTTTGTGACCATCGCCGGCGGCAAAGATGCGATTGAACGCGAGCCGCGCGTGCGGACGCCGGAGAACTGATTATGGCTACACAGAGTGAATTTTTGAGACAGCTATGGAATGAAAACATTAATGGCTTTATGTCCGGTCATTGGATAGACAACGCGATAAAGTCGTCTCAAAAAGATTCTAACGCACCTTTTGCCGATGTAGGCCCGGTGTTAAAAAGACTTCAAAGCCTCGGAGCTTCAAAGGATGAACTTGGTTTAATTGCACGCTTTGCCGCTTACGAAGCCTCATTTGAGCTTTTATACATGCTCAACGATCCCGGTATTGATGACGGCAATTGCCAAATGTTGCACGAATCCTTACTTGGCGCAGAGCCAAGTGGGAAAGAAGGCAGATCAGGTTCTTGGCCGATTTGAAAATAACATCCATGCCCGAAGTTCAAGAGATCACGATTCGCGACTCCGCTGCCCAAGCGCAAGGGCTTCCGCCCGGCGAGGAGTTGCAGGACATCCAGGGCGAAAAAATGGTGCTGAACATGGGGCCGTCGCACCCGTCCACGCACGGCGTGCTGCGCATCGTCCTCGAACTCGACGGTGAAATCATCACCAAGGCCGTGCCGGACGTGGGCTATCTCCATCGCGGCGACGAAAAAATCGCCGAGAACATGACTTACACCCAGTTCATCCCTTACACGGATCGGCTGGATTACCTCGCGCCGCTGGCCAACAACGTCGCTTATGCGCTCGCGGTCGAAAAATTGATGGGCATCGAGCAGCAACTTCCGCCGCGCTGCCAGTTCATCCGCGTCATCTGCTGTGAACTGGCGCGTATCTCGGCGCATTTGCTCGGTCTCGGCGCGTTCGCCATGGATGTCGGCGCGCTGACGGTCTTCCTGTTCACGTTCACCGAGCGCGAAAAGATTTACAACCTGATCGAGGCGCTCACCGGCGCGCGGTTCACCACCACCTACACGCGCATCGGCGGGCTGTCGCGCGATTTGCCGCCCGGCTGGGTGGACCAATGCCGCAGGTTTTTGAACGAGGTCATCGTCAACTTCGACGAATCCGAGAAACTGCTCACGCGCAATCGCATCTTTGTCGATCGCACGAAGGACGTCGGCGTGATTCCCAAAGAGGTGGCGATTGACTACGGCCTGAGCGGACCGAACCTGCGCGGCAGCGGCGTCGAATACGATTTGCGCAAGGCGCACCCGTATCTCGTTTACGACCGGTTGAAGTTCGAGGTGCCGGTCGGCTCGGTCGGCGATTGTTACGACCGTTACCTCGTCCGCCTGGAGGAAATGCGCCAGAGCGTACGCCTTCTCCATCAATGCCTCGACACGTTGCCCGGCGGCCCGGACAACAAGGGGGGCGAGCCGATCAATGTGCCTGACGGCAAAACGGTTTTGCCGCCCAAGGAAAAAGTGCTCACGAGCATGGAGGAGTTGATCCACCAGTTCATCCTCGTCACGCAGGGTGTTAACGCGCCGCCCGGTGAAATTTATTTCGGCGCGGAAAACCCGAAAGGCGAACTCGGCTTTTACATCCACAGCAAAGGCGGCGGCACACCGCACCGGCTGAAAATCCGCGCGCCGTCGTTTGTGAATCTGAGCGTCCTGCCGGCCGTTTTGCCGGGGCACATGATGAGCGACGCAGTCAGCATCCTGGGCTCGCTGGATTTCGTCATGGGGGAATGTGACCGTTAGGAAATTCCAAATCCCAATGACCAAACTCCAAAGAAATCCCAATGACCAAACTCCATGCTCAATGGGCCTGATTCTGCGGCGGCGCTCGGAAGGTCATGTTTGGACCCTCTTTGGGGTTTGGGATCTGGAATTGGGGGTTTTGCAGACCGAAAGCTGAATCA
>QHPA01000529.1:548-2389 GCA_003218935.1 Verrucomicrobiota bacterium | reverse complement strand
TTTAAAGCGCACGCCTGGAAAGCGTGAGTACCTAAACCGTACCGGGGGTTCGAATCCCCCTCTCTCCGCCATTTTTATGTTTGTGACCGATCGTGACAGCGGGTGACGCTTCGTGATTTGCGTCAATGTTTCCAACTGTTTTGCCTACCTTGATCGGCTTCAAACCGAGGACCGATGGTGACACGAATTGACCGCCCGCGAATACGAAAAAGAAAAGGTCTGCGTAGAGTTTAAAAGTGTAATCACTCCCGATGTCGCGCGGCAGTAACGGCGCCAGTCGCAGCAGCGCGTTGAACGTCAGGATGCAGTCTTCGAAACTACAATGCTGGGTGTTCGTCTCTCCGGTAGAATCGAGGATCTTCATTTCCGCATTCTCGTAGCTCATCTCCCGCACCGATTTGCCTCCTCCAATGATGTCCAGGGTGATCTGTTCCGGGTGGAGCAAGTTGTTTCTTGGGTATTTCAATTTGCGTTCGAACACCGTTCCCTTGTAAGCCCGCGCCAAGGTAATTGTGTCATGGAGCAGGAGCTTGTCCTTCTCCAAATTGTTGGAGATGACCAGCACAGCGTAGTCTCTGGCTTCCCTTTTACCGCCTTTTTGAGTTAAGGTCACCCACTTGTATTTATGGGTTTGCTTTGGCTCCAAGCTCCGCAGGTTAAAAGGTACGTCCTTGAGCGGCTTTCGGCTTGGCTCCGCTGATTTTGAAATCGCCTGAGACAGCACAACCCGCCAATTACCAGAAACGTTAATTGTCTCATAAGCGTGTGGTTTTTCTCGCACGGTTCAGATTGCCGCCCAACGCGGAGCTGAGCCACGCCGGCCAAAAGACGCGGCCCGCGAAGCGGAACTGAGGAAGCCATCCGGGTTGGCTCCAGCGACCTAGGCATCCAGTTACGCAAAGGTCAGCGACGGGAGCCAGCCGCTGACGACGTTCGATTCGTCTCAGAGCGAATCGGCTGGCTCCGGTCCTTTGTACTCTGACCGAGGTGCGAGTGCATCAAGCGGTTACGAATCTGGACTCTTGGAAATGCCAGCAGTTGTGCCAGCAGATAAGGTATCCGGCAGGATTCTGCTTAATCCACCTTAATCCGCCCACAATCTGCTAACCGATTCCGAACCTGCCGCGTTAGCCTCATAACCGAAAGAACAGTTATGAAGCAAAGATACCGATTATATCGTCGCTCGTGCAGCGGTCGTTTCTACCTCCACGACAGTGTCACGGGCAAGCAGGAAAGTCTGGGCACGACCGACCGCATCGAAGCAGTGCGCCTGTTACACTCCAAGAACGAGGCCGACCGTCAACCCGCGATCAACCTGCAAATCGCCCGCGCCTATCTTGCCGCCGGCGATCCAGACATCATGACGCGCACTTGGCAAGTCGTCATAGACGAGATGGTCAAAAGCAAGCAGGGGATGCAGGGGAGCACACGCGAACGGTATGTACGTTCGTTCAAGGAACACGCGCTCGATTCGCTCCGCTCCCTGCCGATCTTGCAGACGCGGCCTGAACACTTCCTGCAGGCGCTGCAGGCGGGCACGATCTCGACCAACGATATCCTGCGCCGGCTCCACAACTTCGCCCTGTCCATGACGTGGCTGCCCTGGCCGGTGTTGACCAGGAAGCAGTGGCCCGTTTTGCACTACGGCGAAAAGCGCGGCATCACCTTGGAGGAACATCAGGCGATTGTTGCCAGGGAGAAAAATCCGGAGCGCAAGGCGTTCTTTGAACTGGCGTGGCACGTGGGCGCAGCGCAAATCGACCTGGTTTCGCTAACAGCCGAGGATGTGGACTGGCAGAATCAACTCATTAGCTACAAGCGGCGCAAGACCGGCACGCCGG
>QHPA01000529.1:0-519 GCA_003218935.1 Verrucomicrobiota bacterium | reverse complement strand
GTTCTGGCATAGGTGCAAGCGCCTCGGAATTACCGGCGTGAGTCTGCATTCGTATCGTTATGCCTGGGCGGAGCGGGCCAAGACGGTGGGTTATCCCGAACGCTACGCGCAGGAGGCGCTGGGTCACAAGAGCAAGGCGGTGCATCGGGCTTACGCGAAGAAGGCTCGTGTGGAATTGCCATCGTTGGAAAGCTACGAAAAGAAGATCGTGCCCATGCCAAGGGTGAGCGCGGCGCCGGCTCCGAGGCATGGCAGCAGCGCGGGGCCTTTGGTTCCACAAGGCGAACAGCAAGCGAACGCATGACCAACGGAGGGCAATATGAATCAGCATCCAGTTGTTTTGCTCAAGCCGGTGTTTCATTTCCTCGACAGGATGATTCACGAGCATGGAGATACCCTTTACATGCTGTTCGTTTACGTCGCCGTCCCGCTCATCGCCTGGATATTGGGGCGACGTTCGGGGCGGAGGAAGACCAAGGCCCGCCACACCTTTATTCTGGTGATACGGCCACCCGCGCA
>QHPA01000527.1 GCA_003218935.1 Verrucomicrobiota bacterium | reverse complement strand
AAGGCTGTCAGCGTTGCCAGGTTGTTGCGAACGAGATCTACGACCTCGGGGCGGGCGGCATCCGCGTCGGCGAAACGGCCAGGAGGCAGGAGCCGTTTGAAAAGAACTTCGGCCAGATCATCACTGACAACCATCTGCATCAGCTTGGGCGCGTCTTCGCGCCGGCAGTCGGCGTCATCATTTTCCAGAGCGGCCAGAATCACATCGCGCACAATCACATTCACGACCTCTACTACACCGCCATCTCCGTTGGATGGAACTGGGGTTATGAGGAAACGCCCTGCCGTGAAAACATCATCGAGTCCAATCATCTCCACGACGTCGGCCAGGGAACGTTGAGCGATATGGGCGGGATTTACACACTCGGCATCCAGAAAGGAACAGTCCTTCGCAACAACCTGATCCATGATGTGAACTCGTATTCTTACGGAGGCTGGGGACTATACACCGATGAAGGCAGCACCAGCATCCTGATGGAGAACAATGTCGTTTATCGTTGCAAGAGCGCCGGGTTTCACCAGCATTACGGGCGGGACAACGTTCTTCGCAACAACATCTTCGCCTTCGGCAAAGAGCACCAGCTTATGCGCACGCGCGAGGAGGAGCACATCTCCTTTACCTTCACCAACAACATTGTCTATTTCGATTCCGGCGATCTGCTGGGCAGCAATTGGAAGAACGAACACTACCAGATGGATTACAACCTTTACTTTGACGCGCGGCCTGATACCTCGGCGGACACAATGAAATTCGCCGGCGCCAGCCTCGCCGATTGGCGGCAGCGCGGGCACGATGGCCAATCCATCATTGCCGACCCGCTGTTTGTTGACCCAAAGAACTGCGATTTCCGATTGAAACCCGGCTCCCCTGCCCTGCGGCTCGGTTTCAAGCCTGTTGATTTAAGCGAGGTCGGTGTTCGGAAAAACTTCCGGTTGCAGGTTCACGACACAGATTGAAAATCATCACGGCAATGAAAGTCGAAGCACTCTACATCGGCCAAAAGGTCAGGCACCCGCAATACGGCACCGGCATTGTGACGGCGATCGCCGAGCAAAGCGTTGACATTCAATTCAACGACCTCAAGCGCACCCTGGCGCCGCAGACCAGTGAGATTCAACCCGCGGAAGCGCAGGCGACGTTCACCGGCCTGGATATTCCCCTCGCTCAGTTCATCGAACAAATCGTCACCAGCGTTGTTGACAGGCTCGGAGTGGACAAACCTGATTCCGTCGTCCGGGAACTTGCGGCGCGCTGGCGCGGCGGCAAACTGGTTTTGAAACCGTCGGACCAAAGTGTTCAGGGAAAGGAAGTCGAGTTGGAAGTCTTCTTCCACAAAATTGTCATGATCCGAAACAACCTTCGGGTGCTGGAGCAGAAGATTAACGGCAGTGAAACGCTTTCCTCCGCTGACAAATTCGACTCCGGAACGGCCGCCGCGCCTGTTGACCGCCGTGCTCAGCGGGAACGGAGATAACAATACATGAGAGTCAAGGCGAGCAGCGCTGCCGCCCCCCAGAACTGCGCTCGGCAAACCAACGATTCGCGCCGGGCGCGGCGCACTCGTTCCGAGAGGAACTGGAGCGACTGAAAAAATGCCGCTTCGGCGGCCTTCAATTCGCGCCAGTCCTTCGCTTTTTGGTCTTCGTTCATCCGACTCTCCGCAGCTTAGAGCAACGTCGCCGCATAATCAACCTCCCCGAACGACGGGTTGCGGACAGCGTTGCAGTCGTTTCACCCCTTCCGGCTTTCGCGCAGATTCCATTGTGATAGCATGGCCGCGTGCGTTCCCTCGTTCAGCCACACGTTCTGAAGGCGGCTGCCGTCGGAGCGGCAATGACCTCGCTGGCGAGTTATCCGCGACTGATTTTGTGGACGGAGCGGCCGTACCAGCTTTGGTTCCTGACACTGACGCTTGCCTGGACGTCGTTTGTCCTGTGGAGCTTTGTTTTTGCCTGGCACTCGCAGTACACGCACCGGCCTGTCCTCGTCGTCAGAACCAATCTCCGGCTTTGGGGCATTGCCACCGTCGCCGGCCTGATCGGCGCAGCAGTCCTCGCAAGGTACATTGACCCTGTCCTGCGGCCGCTCGTTCCCGACGATTACCCCGCCACCGTTGAGTCGTGGTTGGCGATGACACTTTTCCTGTTGGCCTTTGACCAGCTCTTCCTTTGCCTTGCGCCGTTCGCCTTCTTTCTGCGGCTCAGTCACCGCCCAAGCATCGCGGCCAGCCTGACGGTGTTGTTCGGAGTTTTCCTGGTTTATTTGAAGGCGCGGGCGTGGCCCGGCGAGTTTTCACCGGCCTTTATCCTTGAGTTGTTCGCCTGGCGGGTGGTCGCCGGTTTTCTGTCGGTTTCGTTCTTTCTCGAAGGCGGCGCGCTTTTAACTATGTGCTGGATTTTCCTTTTGCAGCTTCGTCACCTGATTTATATCTGGACGGCGGTGAACTGACGAAGCGTTTGAGGGTTCAAGGGTTTCGGCCCAAAACAGGACCATACCCATTACTCTGCCAACAAGCCGCTGACCATCGCCAGCAATGAGTTCGTTGTGTAGGGCTTCGGCAGAATTCTATCAGGACGAAATGGGTACTTTTCGATCTCCTCGTCCAGAACGTTGGCGCTCGCGGCGATGACTTTGAGGGTGGGAAGGATCAATTTGCATCGGTGAATCAACTCCAGCCCGTTGATGCCGGGCATTTGAAAGTCACTGATCAAGAGGCGGGGCTGCGCCTGGCCGGATTCCAGAACCGAGAGGGCTTTCAATGGATCGGAAAACACGTGCGTCTCATACCCTGCCTTGGTCAGGAAAATGCTGATCATTTCCCCCAGCTCGACTGAATCGTCCACGACGAAAACCACCGGCGGCGGCTTTGCTCCTGTCGCCGTCTGCTCAGAAGCTGGATCATTCATAGCACCGTAAGATGCCAGCATTTCCTCGTTTCACCTGGCGGACCAGTAAAGAGCAGACCATACGCGAACGCCACCGTCAATGACGAAGATTTTAGCAGCGCAGGACCGAGCACATTGAAAGTCTCGCTCAAACCGGTCGGAGGAGCGTTTTGAGTGGACAGAGCACCGGTCGCTTTGATTACTTCAATGCCGAAACTCTCAACCCAAACCAATGCTATGTCCCTTTTTCTGGCGGAACTCATCGGCACCATGATCCTGACCATTCTTGGCGATGGCGTTGTCGCCAACGCGGTATTGAACAAATCGAAGGGCCAGAACTCCGGCTGGATCGTGATCACCA
>QHPA01000219.1 GCA_003218935.1 Verrucomicrobiota bacterium | reverse complement strand
GGATCGGTCTGCCCTTCGTGTAGCTGCCCGGGTAACCGGCGCTGGCCATCACCACGCAGACGCTCACCAGGGGACTCCATCCCAATTCGGTCTTGTCAAGCGTGCCGCCCGCGCTCGCCTCGAGCAGTTCGACGAGATCATTTTCCAAGCGAGTAAGATAAACTTGCGTCTCGGGGTCACCGAAGCGCGCGTTGAACTCCAGAACTTTCGGCCCGTGCTTCGTCAGTATGATGCCAGGGTAGAGGATTCCGCGAAAGTCAATCCCCTCCGCCGCGCAGCCTTTCAGCCACGGAACGAGAATTTGTTCGCCGACGTTTTTGAGCTCCGAATCGTTGAGGAAAGGCGCAGGCGAATACGCGCCCATGCCGCCCGTGTTCAATCCCTCGTCATTATCCAGCGCACGCTTGTGGTCCTGCGCGGCCGGAAAGAGTTTCGCCGTTTTGCCGTCACACAGCGCGTGCAGCGAAATCTCCGTGCCTTCGAGGAACTCCTGAATGACCACACGCGAACCCGCTTCACCGAAAGCTTTGTTGACGAGAATGTCATCGATCGCTTTGTTCACCTCGCCTTCGCTGGAGCAGATTAACACGCCTTTCCCGAGCGCCAGACCATCAACCTTCACGGCACATTTGCCTCCGAGCTTCACGCCAAACTTCTTCGCCTCATTCGCGTCGGAGAAAGTTCCGGCAGCCGCGGTCGGGATGCCGTATTTCTCCATGAACCGCTGGGAAAAAGCTTTGGACGACTCGAACTGCGCCGCCTTCTGATTCGGCCCCCAGATTCGGAGGCCGTTCCGCTGAAACAAATCGACGATGCCCAGCGCGAGCGGATTATCCGGTCCTACGACGGTGAGATCGGGTTTTTTCTCCTGCGCGAACGCGAGCAGCCCAGGCAAATCCTCCGCGCCGATATTCACGCACTCGACAGGCCTCTTCGTTTTCTCTGTTTGCTCCTGTTGAATCCCCGCGTTCCCCGGCGCGCACCACATTTGGGTGACGTGCGGTGACTGCGCCAGTTTCCACACCAGCGCGTGTTCGCGCCCGCCTGAACCGATGACCAGGAGTTTCATTGATTCAGCGGCGGACTTTGAACCCTTCCAGCGCGGCCAGCTTCGACGCCTTGGGATCGAAACTCCAGAAAACATCGCATTTCAGGATCAGGGCTGAGGAGACATGCAGGAGATCGTAAGTGCGGAAGCCATGACGCGCCGTGTGCCGGAGGGAAAGCTCTTCGAAGTGCCGCTCGAGGTCGGCGAGATCCAGCACCGGGCAATGCAGGAACTGGCCGCCGGCCAAATCCTCGCGGAAAGTCATCATGGCAATCGCCGCCTGTTCTGCCGTGACACGAATCTGTCCCCTCAGTCCGACGAAGACATGCTGTTGGACTGCATTGATGAATTCCACCCGGTGCAGCCACGTGACCGGCAGAGGCGGCGCGGCTTTCTCTTCTGCGCCTTCCGCAAGTCGCAACGCCTGTGGAGTGTCCTCCAGTTGCAGATAGAGTCGGGTGAAAAAATTCGTGTCTGCGTAGGGCTTCATTCACCCGCGATGAGGCGATCCACGATGGCCACCTGGCTCGCGGGAATTGGTTTCGGAAAAATCCGCTTCAACCGCGCCCGAAAATCCGGCAGCGACGTGATTTTGTGGGGCGCCGCCACCGGTTGCAAAGAATAGAGCCGCCCATCGCGACGTTTAATGCGCACCGCGCCGTCTTTATCCGCCGCATCCAGCACCGCCGCCGGCTCGCGATCCAGTTCCCTGACCGTGAAAGTTTTCATGTCGGACATTGTGTCGGCGTTCGCTGAAAAGTCAAGCGTCGTGCGGTGATTGCGCCAGTTCGACACCAGCGCATGCTCCCGCCCGCGGGGACCGACGACTGGAAGTTTCATGACGGCGGGATTGAATCAGGAAATGACTGTGCGGGGAAAAGAAATTTTCAGCCGGGGAAAAAACAAACTGCGCCGGCACAGATTCAGCCATTTTACGGGCGTTTCATCCGCACCAGCGCAGTTTGCATCGGACGCGACGGCTCATCGCTTCAGTAAGCCGTCGGTTTCCAGCGAATTGACCAGGTCTTTTTCCGCGAGCACCCAATCCTCCAGCGTCAGCGGATGGTCAGGCAGCCTGTCACGATAGAGTTCAAGCGCATGCTGCCGAACCATTCCCTTCGTTATGCCTGGGGTGAACGGCTCGGGCTGTTCGACCGTTTTGCGCATTTTCGTTTTCATGGCACACTCGTCCCGGTTACGGCTTAACTTAAAGTCGTGGCGCGAGGCTTTCAACGGTCCAAAAGCAAAAAGTTATTCACCGCACCTCCCCCGGGGCCATCACAGCGCGGCAGGCGACATGCCAACGCCCATAATGCTGCAGGCCTGAACGACTTTCAGGCCAAGCCGCTCCGCCCCGTCCAGCACTTCCTCCGATTCGGCACCTGGATTCAGCCAGAGTTCGTCGCATCCTTTGGCGGCGATGTCGGGCAGGATTTTCACCAGCACCGGCGGTGGCACATAAACGCTCACCATTTGCGGCCGGACCGGCACCTCGAGAATGCTCTTGTACGCCAGCAGGCCTTCGATTTCCTTTTCCTTCGGATTGACTGGATAGACAGTGTAGCCCTGCTGGCGAAACGCGCGCACGGCCTTGTTGCCGAATTTGGCGCGGTCGTTGGAAGCGCCGATGACGGCGACGGTTTTCATGCTTGAAGGTGCGCTCACGTGTGTTGACGCGCAAGGCCGGTTCCGGAGCGCGAACCCGTCGCCGACACCGTGCAACCGGCGGGATTATTTCTTCACCGAAAAATCGTGCGCGGGCAGGTAAACCGTGAATGTCGTTCCCTTTCCAACTTTGGTCTGGAGGTGGATAGCGCCTTTGCCTTCCTTGACGAACCGATGGACGATGGCCAGCCCCAAACCGGTGCCTTTGTTGGCCGTCTTGGTTGTAAAAAAAGGCTGAAATATTTTGGGGACGACATCCGGCGAAATGCCGGGACCGTTGTCCTGGACGGAAACGGCCAGGAGCGGCGCGACGTTGTGCAGACCCTCGCGATTAACGAACTGGCTTTCCGAACCGTCGTGAAACTGCGCCAGACCGAGCGGCTGCGTCACGCGCAAGCCGTAAATTTCCACGCGATGCGGGTCTGGACTGCATTGCAGCGCGTTGATCGTGAGGTTGAGGAGAATCTGAATGAGGTCCGTACCGTTGATTTCGGCGAACAGGTCTTCCTTGAGGGAATGGATGATCAGTTCGTTCTTATGCGCGCTGGGATGGACCTTCAGCAGTTCGCCGAGGTCGGACAGGATCTGATTGGTGCCGATGGGGGCTCTTTCGGTGGAGCGATTGCGCAGGAAACTGAGGTAGCGCTGGGAGATTTCGATGCAATTGTTGACCTGCCTGGTGATGCGGGCCAGCCGGTCCTTGACCAGCTCCAGGCCGCCTCCTTCGAGGGTGGTGGCGCTGCTGATGTGCTGGTTGATGATCTCGATGAAGCCCGAGATGATGGTCAGCGGCCCGTTGATGTCGTGGATGACGCTGGCGTAGATTTCGCCCTTGGTCCGGACGATTTCCTCCTGCAGCTTCTGGTTGTGCAGTTCCTCCTGGAGTTCGTGCAGCTTCTGGTTGTTGGTGTTGATCTCCTCGGAAACCAGGTGGCGTTCCATCGCGTTGGCAATGGCGGCGCGCATGGTGGAAATGTCGAACGGCTTGGTCAGATAATCGCACGCTCCCAGCCGCAGCGCCTGCCGAGCCGTTTCAATCGTCTCGTAGGCAGTCAGCATGATGACCTCGACGGCAGGATTTATTTCCTTGAGCTTGCCCAGCAATTCGACTCCCGACATCCCGGACATGCGGATGTCCAGCACCGCCGCGTCAACGGAATGTTGCTTCATCAATTCGATAGCTTTGTTGCCGTTGTCCGCCAGCAGGATGTTGTAATCGTCCTTGAAGACGATGCGGAGCGATTGCCGCGGGCCCTCTTCGTCGTCCACGATCAGCAGCGTGCCTTTTGGCTTCGCGACCTGGTCCGCGGGGGTTGGGGCGACTGCTCTGGCAGTGGTATCCAAATGAATCATGGCGGGCATAGCCAAACGACACGATGACGCCGTCGGACCGTCAATCGGGCCAACGGGAAAACTCTGTTGGTCAGTCTGGTCAACACAAAGGCCTGGGCATTCTATAAGAACGGCCTGCTATCACAAGAGCAAAAATTACTGGTGGCTCGTGCGGCAAATCAGCCCGCGGCTTCAGCCGTGGGTTGTCGGACCAAAATCAAAGCAGACTTCAGGCCGGCCGCGGCGGGGTGATGAACCCCCAACCCAAAGCCGGCGTACGTCGCGATTCGAGTCATTGGTTGGCGACTGTCGCCGGGAGTTCCAGCGGCAACGTGAGCCGAACGATGCCCGCCCGGCCGGCTTTGGGGGTGACGACCTCCAGTTTGCCATGGTGCCGCTCGAGGATCTTATGGCTGACCATCAGGCCCAAACCCAAACCGACGTTGCGCGTGGTGTAAAACGGCTCCGGCACTTTTTTAGCCGCATCGGGAGTGAAGCCGGCGCCGTTGTCCTGAAATTCGATGTGCACCCAGGCGGCGCCGTTGCTGTCTATTTCCGACTGCATTTGCACGGCAATTCTCGGATTGTTTGGATTCGCCTGGAGGGCATTCAACATCACTTCGGCCAGCGCATGCTTGAGCGAGGCACGGTCGCCGGCGACAACGATCGGCTGGTCGCCCACGTTGTATCTGAGTTGCGCCGATTGGACCGGCTGGTATTTCTGGGCTTCCTGATAGGCTTCCTCAATCAATTGCGGCAACGGCACGGCTTCCCTGCTGGGGATGGAATCCCGCGCCAGGAATCGCATCTGGTCGATTAAGCGGGTGACGCGCCGAACACCGTCGGCCAGCGCGGTGTCGAGCGACGCGCGGAATTCGGCGTCGTCGTATTTCTTGGCCAGCAGTTGCTGGTGGGTCGAAATCGGCACGAGGGCGTTGCCGACCTCGTGGGCCAGCCGGTCCGCCATATGTTTGACCAGGCGCAGATTGGCGGCTTCCATCTCCAGCCCGTGCAGTTGTTCGGACTGCGAATGGTCATCCACCACCAGGAGCGCCGAGTTGGGAACCACCGAGTTCTGGCTTTGGAAAGGGATGACGGAAATCTGGTAAACTGTACTGGGGGAATCCGGCGGCGAATATTTGAAGGGGGCGACCGCCGTGCCTGTCTTGAGAACCTGATAAACTTTGCCACCGAGAACCTGGGGCAGGTCGCTGAACTCGAGTTCGCTGCCACGTCGCCCGGACCGCGCGAAGTACCTGCGCGCGGTCTTGTTGGCGTGGAGAATGGCCAACTCGCGGCTGACGACAACGCAGCCGCTGCTCAGTTCATGCAGGATGTTGACCATCATCGCGTGGTTGGCCGCCAACTGGTCATGGAGCCAGATGTTCCGAATCGCCAGTCCCAGCGCTTCGAGCAGGTGGAAGACCAGCTCCAGTTCGGTGTTGGAGAGCGGATCGCCGGTGACGCGTCCATCAAACGCCGCGACGCCCATCAGGGTCTCGCGGTCGAGGATGGGAATGGCCACCTGGACGCCCAGCAATTCAAATTCCTTTTGAATTTCCAGGTTGCTCTGCACTTCCTCGCCATCCCGTCGCAGGATGCGCCCTTGGCGGAAGAGGTGTCCGCCAATGCCCGCTTCAAAGCTCAATTCAAAATGCTCCAACAGGCTTGGAGAGAGGCCCATGGCGCAAACGGAGCGAAGCCGCCGCTCATCCTCCTGTCCGGGAGCGCTTTCACCGAAACTCGGCGCGGGCTGGCGCATAAACACGACCGAACGGTTTACGCCGATGATTTTGCGCAGCAGGAGCAGGAACTGCTTGAGCAACCCCTCGGCATTGAGTGAATGGGTCAGAACAGCTGAAAAATCCCGCA
>QHPA01000218.1 GCA_003218935.1 Verrucomicrobiota bacterium | reverse complement strand
CAAGGACACACCGCCCATGCACGCCATCCGCACGGCGGTCTCCGCGCTCGGCTGTTTTGACCCGGAAGCCGACAACGATTCGATGGATGAGAACCGCTTGAAGGCGCTGCGCCTCATCGCGCGCATCCCGATCATCACCGCCTACTTTCATCGCCATCGCCAGGGCAAGAGCCTGCTTCCGCCCGAACCGTCACTCGGTGAGGCGGCTGATTTCCTTTACCTGATCGACGGCGAAAAGCCTTCTGCTGAAAAAATCAACACCCTGGACATGTGCTACGTGCTGCACGCAGACCACGGCATGAACGCCTCCACGTTCAGCGCCCGCGTCACGATCGCGACGTTGAGCGACATGTATTCGGCCATCACGAGCGCCATCGGCACGTTAAAGGGTCCGCTCCACGGCGGCGCGAACGAAGGCGTGATCAAAATGCTGCAGGAAATCGGCTCGCTGGACCGCGTCGATGCTTACATTGCGGAGGCTTTGGAGCAAAAGAAAAAAATCATGGGCATCGGCCATCGCGTCTATAAAACACTCGATCCCCGCGCGCCGCACCTTAAACGCATGGCCCAGGTCCTCAGCGCGAAGATCGGCGAACCCAAATGGATTCAAATGAGCGAGCGGATCGCCGAAATCATGCTCAAGGAAAAGAACCTTCACGCGAACGTCGATTTCTACTCCGCCACAGTTTATTACTCCCTCGGCATTCCAACCGACCTGTTCACTCCGATTTTCGCCATCGCCCGCGCGGCCGGCTGGACCGCGCACGTGCTCGAACAACTCTCCGACAATCGACTCATCCGTCCACAAAGCCAATACGCGGGCCCGGTCGGCTTGAAAGTGAAGCCGATCGATCAGCGGTAGGCTTCTGCGGGTTCAAAGTTCAAAGTTCAAAGCCCGGCACCTCGTGAATCATGGCGCGCATCGAACGATTTGAGGACATTGTTTGAACTCTGCGAACCGATGAATATCCACGAATACCAGGCCAAACAACTCCTGGCGCAATTCGGCGTTCCGGTTCCATCGGGCAACCTGGCGACGACACCCGAAGAAGCCAAAGTTGCCGCCGAAAAACTTTTGGCTGACGGACACAAGCGCGTCGTGATGAAATCGCAAATTCACGCCGGCGGACGCGGCAAGGGAACTTTTAAAAGCGGGCTGCAAGGCGGCGTCAAAGTTTGTTCGTCGGCAGGGGAAGTTTACGAACGCGCCAAAGCGATGCTCGGCCAGGCGCTGGTGACCAAACAGACAGGCCCGGAAGGTCGAGTGGTCGGCAAATTGCTGATCGAAGCCGCCTCGACCATCAAGAAGGAATTTTACCTCGCGGTTCTGCTTGACCGCGCCGTGTCGCGCCCCGTCGTGATGGCCAGCACCGAAGGCGGCGTGGACATCGAGGAAGTCGCCGCCAAAACACCCGAAAAAATCATCAACGAAACCATCGACCCCGCCGTCGGCATGATGGGGTATCAGGCCCGCAAGCTTGCCGCCGCGCTCGGCCTCAAAGGCGATTTGATCAACGCCGCCGCGAAGTTGCTGCTCGGCGTCTATCAGACCTGGTGGGAATGCGACGCCTCGCTCGTCGAAATCAACCCGCTTTGCCTGATTGGAACCGCCGACGGCGCGGAGGCTGTCCTGGCGGTCGATGCGAAGATCGGACTCGATGACAACGCCCTCTATCGCCACGCGAACCTTCAAGCGATGCGCGATCTCGGCGAGGAAGCGCCGCTCGAAATCGAGGCGAGCAAATTCAACCTGAACTACATCAAGCTCGACGGCAACATCGCCTGCCTGGTGAACGGCGCGGGGCTCGCCATGGCGACGATGGACATCATCCAGCATTTTGGCGTCAGCCCGGCGAACTTCCTCGATGTTGGCGGCGGCGCGAGCAAGGAACAGGTCGCCGCGGCGTTCAAAATCATTTTGAGCGACCCGCACGTGAAAGGGATTCTGGTGAATATTTTCGGCGGCATCATGGATTGCAACGTCATCGCCACCGGCATCGTCGCCGCCGTCCGTGAAACCGGCCTGAAACTTCCGCTCGTCGTGCGGCTCGAAGGGAACAACGTGCAGGCCGGCAAAAAAACGCTGGCTGAGTCCGGCCTGACGATCGTCAGCGGTGATTCCATGGCCGACGCGGCGCAGAAAGTTGTGAAGGCCGTCGGAAAATGATAATCTGTCGCCATGAGAAAACGTATGGGGACCTTCTACACGAACTGCCGGGTGGAAAACCAAGTTGACCGGAAGAAATCGGCAGAAGTCCCGAAAATGCTCGTGGACACCGGCGCGGAGTTCACCCGGATCAACGTCGAAACGCTCAAGAAAATCGGCGTCAAGCGTGAGAAAAAGGACTACACCTTTGTCATGGCGAATGGCCAGCAAATTACCCGCGCCGTGGGATTCGCCATCATTCGTGTCGGCGACGCGCTCACCACGGATGAGGTCATCTTTGGCGAGCCAGGCGACTCGCAAATTCTCGGCGCACGATCACTGGAAGGAATGAACCTGCGCGTGGATTCCCGCGCCAAAAAGCTGGTTGCGGGCGGACCGATCTTAGCGGCATGACGCTGAACTTCATCGCCGCCCGCAAGTCAAACGCTCGCTGAATCCGGCCCTCACGATTCGTCAGCGGCAACTCGATGTCCGACGCGGCGCAGAAAGTTGTGAAGGCGACCCGGAGCGTGTTCTGAGAAAAGAGCATCATTAAATGCAATGAAAATTGTTTTTAGCAGGAAAGGTTTCGATTCAGCCTATGGTAAAGCAGATAGCCCTATCTTCGAGAAGGACAGAAAAATGATCTCGCTTCCGTTACCAGTGAAGGACCGGAAGAGTACTTTGACCCGGCACTTGAAAAAGAGAAACGTTAAGTTCCGCATCGAACCAATGGCCACGCCAGTCTGCCGCATGGCGATGATTTTTGATCCGGACGGCAATACCATCTGCATTCACAAACGGAACGCGGGGCGTTGATTTGATTGAAAATTCAAGCGTGTTGCCCAGGTTGATTCGATGATTGACGCAGCCACATTGGCACAAATGAACGGCGAGTATGTCATACCGGCGGACGCCGGTCCGGCGTGGCGGGCGGCTTATGCAGCAGGGATTGACATGTCACTCATCGAACATTCGCTCAGGATGACGCCGGAACAAAGGCTGGCGGAACACCAGCAGGTCATTGATTTCCTGTTGGAGGTTCAGAAAGCGGGTCAATCTCATGGCGCAGAATGACCAGGCTTTGCTCACACGGCTCAAGGATAGCGGGCTGGAATTTGCAGTCATTGGCGGCGTCTGCGTCGTTTATCATGGCGCGCCGCTGGCCACATTTGATCTCGACATCTGCTGCCGCTTGGACGAGGAAAACGTTCAGTTGATCGAATCCGCAGTCAAGGACTTGCATCCGTTTCACCGTCTGACTGCGAACCAATTGCCGTTGGAAATGACACGAAGCACTTTTGGCCATCTGAAGAATTTGTATTTGCAGACCGATTTGGGGAAACTGGATTGCTTGAGCGAGGTCGCCGGGGTCGGAGATTTCGAGGCTGTGCGCAAACAAAGTGTCGTGGCAAAATTCTCCTACGGCGAATTTCGATTTTTGAATCTTGATGCCCTGATTGCAGCGAAAAAAGCCGCTGGCCGGGAACATGACCAGGCTGCTCTCCGTCACCTGCTCGCTATCAAGGAAAGGAACGAACAAAAGGAAAATTTGTTATAATTTCAAACCGCAAATCCGAAATCGAAAATTCCCATGTCCATCCTCGTCACTCCGCAAACCAGAGTCCTCGTGCAGGGCATCACCGGCAGCTTCGGCG
Organism: Verrucomicrobiota bacterium; assembly: GCA_003218935.1. Taxonomy (GTDB): domain Bacteria; phylum Verrucomicrobiota; class Verrucomicrobiia; order Limisphaerales; family AV2; genus AV2. The sequence goes on along the minus strand of QHPA01000218.1, from coordinate 2,580 downwards.
CGCGGCACACCAAGCTCAGCCTGGAATACGGAACGCAAATCGTCGCCGGCGTCACACCAGGCAAGGGCGGACAGCTTTTTGAGAACAAAGCGCCGATCTTCGATACCGTGGCCGAAGCCGCGAAGCAAACCGGAGCGACAGCGTCCGCGATTTTCGTTCCCCCTCCGTTCGCCGCCGATGCGATCCTCGAAGCCGTGGACGGCGGCCTCGACCTGGTCGTTTGCATCACCGAGGGCATTCCGGTCAACGACATGGTCAAGGTGAAGCGCGCGATGGAAGGCAGGAAGACGCGCCTTATCGGCCCGAATTGTCCCGGCGTCGTGACGCCCGGCGAAGGCAGGGATTCCTGCGGCGGCTGCCGCATCGGCATCGCGCCCGGCTACATTCACAAGAAGGGCAACGTCGGCGTCGTCTCGCGCAGCGGCACGCTCACTTACGAAGCGGTCTGGCAACTCACCTGTCGTGGCGTCGGCCAGTCCACTTGCGTCGGCATCGGCGGCGACCCGGTCAACGGCAGTTCGCATCTCGACATCATTAGAATGTTCAACGACGATCCCGACACGCATGGCATCATCATGATTGGCGAAATCGGCGGCAGCGCGGAGGAAGAAGCGGCGGAATGGATCAAGGGCCACTGCAAAAAGCCGGTGGCCGGGTTCATCGCCGGCGCGACCGCGCCGCCGGGCAGGCGCATGGGCCACGCGGGCGCCATTGTCAGCGGCGGCAAAGGCACGGCGGCGGCGAAAATCGCCGCATTCAAGGCAGCGGGCATCGGCATTGCCGCCACACCGTCGGTCATGGCGGAAACGCTGCTGAAGATGATGTGAATGCCGTTACATCGTTGAATCGTTCCGACGTTAAAACGGCCGGCGAACCCTCAGCGCGTCAGCTGAAACGATGTAACGTTTTAACGATGCAACGATTTAACGTTGTCACGCGGAACGCCGCTCGCGGCACACTCATTGATCACCGGATTCCACGCCCAGCCTGTCAAGCTGTGGCTTGATGATCTTCTCGTAGCAATCGGGGCAAAAGCTGTGGCTGAATTTGGCGTCGGTGTGCAGGGCGAAATAGCTCTCGACCTGTTGCCAGTAATTCTTGTCGTCGCGGATTTTTTTGCAGTAGGCGCAGATCGGCAGGATGCCGCGCAGTTGTTTGACTTCGGAAAGCGCCTTCTCCAGCTCGGTGACCCGCTCGGCCAGTTCCAACTGCAGTTCCACCATGCGCGCTCCGACGCTCAGCCGCGCTCGGAGCTCCGGCGCTTTGAACGGCTTGATGATGTAGTCGTTGGCGCCGGCTTCCAGACCGGAGACAATCTCGTCCGGCCGCGACATGCTGGTCAGGATCAACAGATACACGTGTTTCAGATCGGCGTTGAGCCGGACGCGGCGGCAGACTTCGACGCCGTCCATCTCCGGCATTTGCCAATCCAGAATCGCCAGCCTCGGCGCATCGTTGGCCTGAAGCGCCTGCCAGGCTTCCACCCCGTTGCGGGTCGCGACAACCTGATAGCCCCATTGCTTCAGCAGAAAGCCCAGCATCTCGTTGGACACGGGATCATCTTCGGCGATGAGGATCTTCATGAGGTTGCTTTTCCTTTCCTCGAATCCTGACCGAGGTATGCTTCCAACTCGCCGACCAGTTTATCCAACTGTTTATCGAACTCAAGCTGGGCCGATGCGATTTCCATCCACTCGGATTTCCTGGCTGATTGCTCCAGCCGACTGGCGGCGGCATAAGCCGGCCCTGTTCCGAAATTGGCAATCGCTCCTTTCAACATATGCGCCATGCGCGCGAGAGCGCGGCCGTCGCGTTGGGTTGAAGCATCACGCAGTTCGGCCAACTGCTCCGGCAGCCCTTGCAAAAACATCCGGGCCAGCTTTTGCACCATCTCCTTGCCACCACCCAGTTGCTCGAGCAATCGTTCCAGGTCGAGGTGCTTCTCTTCCGGGACCGGCGCGCCCACAGTCGGTTGGGCGGCGCCTGCCGACACCTGAGCCGCCAGCCTGTTGATCGCCTCCAAAAGCTCCCGTCGCTTTACAGGTTTGCTGAGATACGCGTCCGCGCCGGCAGCGAGGCACAATTCTCGATCGCCCTTCATGGCATGCGCGGTCAATGCGATGATCGCCACATGCCGGCCGGTTGGCTGTTCGTGTCCTCGAATCAAGCGGATCGCTTCCAGGCCGTCCAATTCCGGCATCTGCACGTCCATCAGGACCAAATCGAAAGGGCGCCGCGTGGCCAGGGCCAACGCTTCTTTTCCATTATAAGCTTCGGTCACTCGATGACCCTCCTGAGTCAGGATGGTCACGGCCAGTTCACGGTTAATCGGATGGTCTTCAGCAAGCAGAATACTCAACCCGGCAGCAACCAATTGGACTTTCGGCGAGGTCTCTTTCGCTTCGGCCAGTCGCCTTCTTGTTTCATGAACGCCCAGTGCGCTAAGAATGGCGTCAAGCAATTCGAATGGTTGCACTGGTTTCGTCAGGTACGCAGCGACACCGGCTGCCTCGGTGCGAACCGTATCGCCCGGTCGGGACGCCAGCTTCAGCATCAGCACCGGGGCCTCGGCCAGGTCCG
>QHPA01000217.1 GCA_003218935.1 Verrucomicrobiota bacterium | reverse complement strand
CGGTTGCATCGACGAACGGTTGTTGTTGCTCTTGAGTTCAGGCAGTTTGGGGAGGCCGCCGAAGGTTCGCGGCGTGGCGCCGAGCAAGATGCTTTCCCACGCCAGAGCGCGCGGACGCAAGCTGGTTTTTTCGGCCCGCACCTTGCCACGCTCGTCCGTCAGTCGGGCGTCCCACGTGGAGTAAGCAGCCGAACCGGCGAAGGCGGGAATGACGAACCGCTTCCGGGTGTTGGTCGGCAATTCCACCACGATTCGACGCGTTTGTCCAACGCCCATCTGACTGGAGGACAACTCGAACACCGCGTTAAACGGCGGGCCGTCGTTTTGCACCTCGACGGCCACGGGAAACCAGCCCGCCTCGCGCACAATCCCGTCAAATCCTGTCGGCTGGCCGCCATAACCGACGAAAACATCGAATTGCAACGCCGCGCGCACCGATGCCGTCAGGCCGAAACAGAAAACCGACGCGGCTAGCCACGCCCGCACGCAGGCAGGAAAACCAGCGGCAAAACAACTTCGGACTTCGGATGGGGTGTTTCGCTCCATACTCTGTCAGCGCGTTCCTTCAGCGTATAATCCGCCCCTGAGACAGAAGCAATGACGAACTGTTTTCATGAGCCGAAGGTGGTTTGAGGCTTCGACTATTTCCCATGGTCTTTTGCTCAATCTTAACTGCTTTGACAATCGCGCCACGGTTTTCCTCACGCAGAGAGTCGGGTGCCGAAGGCTATTCGGACAGGATCAGGAAAAGGGAGTTTGAAGGGCGACAAGCGTTTGATTCGCCTGCCAGGCGTCGGCGGCTACCGACTTCAACCGCCGAGCAACAAGTTCGGCTTGTTCTGGTCATCGCCGAGTCTGAAGCGCGGGATAGCTTTCAAGGAAAACGTCACCGCTACGCCGTAATCGGTAGGGCCGGTGCGGCTCTCGCGGACGCGAAACGTCAAGGCTGCCGTCCAGCTCCGGAAATCGCGATAGAGCGTATAGTATTGTTCCTCCAGCGTGCCGTCGCGCGCCTCGAAGCGATGCTGCAGGCGTCCGGCCCAGTTCTCGCCGAAGCGATAGTAGAAACTGCTCAGGATGGTGTTGTTTCCGGAATCCGGTCCCAGCGTCGGGTCACTGCGCAAGTAGCGATGGCCAACGGACCAACTCCAGGTGCTGTTCGGTGTCAGCGTGAGGGTGTGATTCGCCTCGCGCCACTGCCGGTCGTTGAGGTCGTAGCGCGTCTCGGAATTGAACGTAATCCACGAACGCGGTTTGAAGTCGAGGTCAGAGTAAACGTCCGTGAACGTTCCCTGGTCCGGTCGCGGTTTGAGGCGCCAATCGGCGTAAACGGCCCACTTGAACAGGTTCTCGACCCTGTTCTCTCTTCTGGTTTGCAACGTGTTTCTCAAGCCCAGCCGCAGAACGTTTTGGCTGTCGATGGAATCAATCGAATTGTAGTCTGGAAAATCGACCGGTAACAGCCGCAGCGTGGGCAATTGGCTGTCGAACTGCGGCAGATCCGGAGGCGGCTTGTTCGGCGTGGGAACGAAGACGTAATTCACAGATGGTTCGACGACGTGGCGGAGGCCATCCGCGTCAACAAGCTTGCTGTGCGCGCCTGGCCAAATCCGTGAAGCCTTGAAGGAAACCTCGGCGCCAGTGTTGAACACCCAACGCTGCTGCTCCTTGTTGGTCGTGCCAACGCCGTGGGTTTCGCCGTAATCGGTAAACCGTCCGCCGACACGCGGGGTCACGTTCAACCAGCCGAAGAAGGTTTGGGGCAGCAGCAACTGGTGAAAAGTGTCGGCCCGATACGCGGCGAAAGAATTGGTGAGGTCGTTAGCGAAGGTGTGCCGAAAGTAGCCGACTGAACTTTCGCTTTCGTAATAGAAGGGTGAGACGCCGAGCTGCTGTCGTTCCCCGGTCAGCTTTACCTCGGGCAGGCGCTCGATCGTTTCAAAGAAATCGTTGATGCGCGGCTGGGCGAGGACGTCGAGGCTGAAATTCGACCAGCGTTGGTTGACATCCAGGAAGGACCCCGGCTGTGTATTGTCCCGGTATTCGCTCTCGAAGAAGTCCCGACCGACAAAAGGATCACTTTCCTGGCGCAGAACGACGGTGGCGGTGAGGTTCGTGCGGATGTTTACCTGGTGCGTGAAGGCGAGACGATACCGGTCTTTCTCGATTGGCACGCCGTTGGTGGAGGAGGTCGGCAGGCCGTTGGTGAAAATCAGAAAACCAGGCTCATGATCGCGCAGGTAGTAATACTTCACCGTTCCCTCACCCAACACGCCCGCGTCGTAGTAGGCGTCCGGCCCGCCGCCAAAACCGCGTTTCAACCGATAATCCGCGTGAAGTGATCCGTAAAGTTTTTCGTTCCAATACCAGTTGTAAGCGCCAAGCAAATACGGTCCGTAAGAGCTGCGATAGCCGGGGGTGAACTCAAAGCTGCCCTGCCGCCGGTCAAAGTTGCGGCGATAATAAGGAAAATAGAAAACCGGCACGTTGCCGAAGTAGAGCACGGCGTCACGCGCCACAAAATACTTTCCCGGCACGATCGTCAGCCGCCTCGCGTGCACGCGGAAGCCGGGCTTCTCCACGTCGTCCGTCGTGACGAAGGCATTGGTCGCGGCGTAGGTATGGTTGGTCTGGTTCGCACCAAGGCCGTCGCCGGTGGCAAAAAACGGGTTCTTGCCAGTGCGGAACCTGGCCGTGTGAATCTGATGGGTAAAAAAGTTGTATTGCAGACGATCGCCGCTCCAGACCTGGTTTTCGTACTGCAAATTGACCGCGCCTTCAGCTTCCACCTCGCCGGTTATTCGATTCCCTTGGGCGCGATGGGCCGTCAACACGGCCCCTTGGTAACGAGCCACGAAATCATTGGTGGTCATGAAGAAGCCGGTCTCGTAGTTGAATTCGACCTGGCCAGGACCGATCCCCTGGATATCAATCCCTTCATCTTCCGCCTCGGCCGCGAAAAGGGAACACGACGCGTGTGCCAACAGCAGAACAAGGCAAAAGGGGCGAGAGAATTTCATTCGGCGCGCACAGCTAAACAAAATGAGCTCTGACTTGCCAAGCGGGATTTCCTTTGTTTTATCGCCCGGTCTCCCATCGGAACCGAACCCGAAACCAAAGCCTGCGGCTCGAACCGATCATTATTTGTTGATCACGAATTCGACTTCGAGGCCGAGTTGGTGGAAAAGGTTGCTCAACTGCAGCCGCGCCCGTTCTTCGGCGTCGCCGTTGATTCCATTGAAGCGGGCCGAAATGCTCAAATCCTCCACCGCCTGGCGACGCGCGCTTTGTTCGAGGTCTTTGTCAAACGCGCGCAACAGGCCGGTCGTCCGGTCCACCACGCGCGTTTTCTTGTCGTCGAGGTAAACGTCCGTGATCCTGGCGGGCGGCAGTTTCACGACCACTTTTTTGTCATCGAGGCGCACGTCTTCCGGCTTGATTTCCTGCAAGTCCACGCCCGCCTTGACGACGCCGTGCGCGACTAGCAGCACGCGGTTTTCACCGTACCACTTGATGTCCTCCAGAATGACCACTTTTTCGAGCACATATTTGACCGTGACCAGTTCGGAAAGCGTCTGGACCCGTTTAAGCATTGTCGCGGTGTTTTGAATCCTGGGCGGCGCGCTCGACAGCGGCAGCGGCACCCAAAGCAACGCGACGAACAGCGCCACACCCGCGCCAATCGCCAGCACCAATCCGAGGATGATCAAGCGTGTCTTGAGCATGCGCCGAATTTAATCCGCTGCGCTGATTTGCAAAGTCGGAAAGTGGGCAGGCTGGAAGCCTGCCCTGCGTGCTTTGCCAGGCTCATCGTGCGTGAGCGGTTCCAAAGGAACAGAACCCTGCTGAGGAGCCGGCTCGCGAGGACCCGTCCTCCGCAGCTGCCTAGTGTAGAGCTTCGGAGGGGTGGACGGTCTGCTCACCGAAAATGCGGCGTACCTCCGCCTTTGGGCGCCCCTTGCCGCCGCGCTTAAGCTTGGTTAGGCTGCACTCCATGAGTTCACCTTTGACCGGCCAGTTCCCCACGTATCGCCCGCGGCGCCTGCGCCAGTCTCCCGCCCTGCGTCGGCTGGTCGCCGAAACGCGATTGAGCATTGAACAACTGGTGCTGCCGTTGTTTGTTCGTCCTGGCCGCAAAGTGCGTCGGCCGGTCCACGCGATGCCCGGCGTCCTCCAATTTTCGCCGGACGAACTGTTGCGCGAGGCATCGCAAGCGCAGGAACTGGGCGTGCCGGCGGTCTTGTTGTTTGGAATTCCGGACCGAAAGGACGAGAAAGCCTCGGGCGCTTACGCCCGAAGGGGAATCGTGCAGCAGGCCGTGCGCTCGCTCAAGAAAGAGTTGCCGGACCTGATTGTCATCACCGATGTCTGCCTTTGCGAATACATGAGCCACGGGCATTGCGGGATTGTGCGCCGCAACAAATCCGGCGTGCATATCCTGAACGACCCGACGCTGAAACTACTCGCCCGGGCGGCAGTCAGTCACGCGGACGCAGGCGCCGATGTCGTGGCACCCAGCGACATGATGGATGGCCGTGTCCGAGCTATTCGCGCGGCGCTGGACCAGAATGGTTTTGCTGAAACGCCGATTATCTCCTACGCCGCGAAGTTTGTCTCGGCTCTCTACGGGCCGTTTCGCGAGGCAGCGGAATCGGCGCCGCAATTTAATCATGCTGTACTCGGCGCTCTCGGCGTAGGCGGCGGTGGGATAACCGAACTCCTGCGCTGCCCTGTCTCGACATTATTCACCGGGTCAAAACGGAGTTCGGTTATCCCACCGCCGCCTACGCCGTGAGCGCCGAGTACAGCATGATTAAAGCGGCCGCAGCCAGGCGTTGGATTGACGAACGTTCGGTCATGTTGGAAAGCTTGCTGGCGATGCGTCGCGCCGGAGCGGACATTTTGATCACTTATGCCGCAAACGATGTGGCGCGCTGGTTGAAGGAAAGCAAAGGTTGAGGCCCGCTCAGGTCTTCAGGTGCAGCTACGAAAGGATGATCAATGCGATGATCAACACGCCGAGCACAACCGCAACCGCGATGAATATTTTGTTCGCCTTGTTGCTTTTTTTGGAGAAAGCGGCGCTGGTTTCGAAATTCACCGGACGCGTCCCTCGATCGAGCGCCTGGGCCTGAATGCCGATCACCATCGTCTTTTCCAACGGCTTTTTGAGGGGCGCAGCGGCAGCCGTCGTCCCCGTGCCGGACTCCAAGCGCATTTCCACCTGGCCCAGGCGCAGGATTTGACCAGGCTTCAAAGCCGCTTCGGTGATTTTTTCGCCGTTGACGAAGGTGCCGTTGGTGGAGTTGAGATCTTTGACGACGATATCGCTGCCGCGCTGAATCAGCTCGCAATGGTGGCTGGAGACCGAAGGCTCAGCGATCTGGAAAGCGTTGTCCTCGAGTCGTCCGATCGTGGTTTTGTCCACCTTCAGTTCGTACGTCAGTCCTGTCAACCCTTCGCTGAGCACAACAAGTTTGACCATAGCCTGGTTGGTTCAACGCATTATTGTCACCGTCTCCGTCAAGTCAACCTGTTTATCGGTCTGATGACGGTCACGAGGTCAATGTCGCTCAATCAGCGCGCGGAATTCATCAAATAACGGAGCGGAATCATGCGGTCCGGGCGAAGCTTCCGGATGATATTGAACGCAGAAAATCGGCTTGCTCTTGTGTCGCATGCCTTCGACGGTCCGGTCGTTCAGATTGACGCGATTGACCGCAACATCAGAAGGCAGCGTGGTGGGATCGACCGCGAAGCCATGGTTCTGCGAAGTGATTTCAACTTTGCCGGTCTCCAGGTCCTTCACCGGCTGGTTCGCGCCGCGATGGCCGAATTTCAATTTGAATGTCTTGCCGCCAAATGCCTGCCCGAGAATCTGGTGCCCTAAACAGATACCGAAAATCGGAATGCCGCTCCTCACCAGCTCAGTGACCGCTTCCACGGCATAGCCGAGCGCCGCCGGATCGCCGGGACCATTTGAAAGAAAAACACCCGCGGGCTTGTGTTTCAACCCCTCAGCAGCCGGAGTGGCCGCCGGCACGACCCGCACTTCGAATCCGCGCTGGCGCAGACGGCGAAGAATGTTGTATTTCATCCCGAAATCGTACGCGATAATCGGAATGTCCGCCGGCCGCAGGGTCTGCTTGTTCTCCGGATCCCAGAGGAAGGGCTGCTGGTGCGTCACCTGCTTGACATAATCCAACCCGATGAGCCCTTCCCAGGCCCGCGCCCTTGCCACCGCTTCGGCGGCAGTGGTTTTCTCGGTCGAAATGAAGCCTTTCAGCGCGCCGCGAACGCGAAGTCTCTTGGTCAGCGCCCGCGTGTCAATTCCCTGGATGCCAGGAATGCCGTGTTTATCCAAATATTCGGCCAGCGAAGAATCCGCTCGCCAGTTGCTGACCACGGGCGAGAGTTCACGAACCACAAAACCCGCCACGTGCGGCCGCCACGATTCCACGTCCTGGTTGTTCACTCCGTAATTGCCGATCAGCGGATAAGTCATCGTTACAATCTGTCCTTTGTAGGACGGGTCGGTGAGGATTTCCTGGTAGCCGGTCATCGAGGTGTTGAAACAAACCTCGCCGCACGCCGAGACGCGCGCGCCAAAACCTTCGCCGTGATATACCGTGCCGTCTTCGAGGGCCAGAACCGCTTTCATCGCTGCTTGCACAAATTGCGCGCGATGCTAGGGCTGCGCCCCGCACGGTCAAGTCTTAACCACGGAAACGAAAAAGCGCGGTTCTGGAAGACCACCTCCCAAACGCAAAGCAATCCCGTTGGTTCAGGACTTCTTTTTGAACCCTTCCAATCTGGAAATGAATGGCCGACTTCCTGGCCGAGCACAACAAAAGTGGGAAAGCCGTCAACCTTGTATCTGGCCTTGAGCGATTCGTTGGCTTCTTCAGGCCGGTTTATTCCTTCCAGACAATTTTTCCACCCACAATTGTAGCCGTCGCTTTCCCCTTCAATTGCCAGCCGTAGAACGGACTGTTAAATGATTTGCTGGCGGTTTGCGCTTTTGCAAAAGCCCATTCGCGGTCCGGATCGAAGACAGTCACATCCGCGTCGGCACCGATGCTGAGGGTGCCTTTGGCCAGGCGCAGCAGCCGGGCCGGAGCGACGGTAAATTTCGCGACGAGGTCTGACAATCCGAGAAGTTTCCTATGATACAACTGCATCAGCGAGAGGGCGAATTCGGTTTCGAGGCCGGTGATGCCAAACGGCGCGTAATCGAACTCCACTTCCTTTTCGTAGTCGCAATGCGGGGCGTGGTCGCTGCCAAGAACCTCCAAAGTGCCATCAACGATTCCTTCGATGATCGCCTCGCGATCCCGCGCCGAGCGCAGCGGCGGGTTCATTTTCAGATTGGTGTCATATGCCAGCCAGGCTGGCCTGTTCGATTCGCGGTTCCTGCAATCAAAAACTCCTTTGCCATCGCTGCTCCAAAATTTCTCGCTCCCGGCGATTGCCGCATCGGTCAGCACGAAGTGATGCGGGCACGCTTCGCCGGACACGGGCACGCCCCGCTTGAGCGCCTCCCGGATCAACCGCACGCTCCCCGCCGCGCTTAAATGCTGGCAATGCAAGTGCGCTCCCGTCAACTCCGCGAGCTGAATGTTTCTGGCGACGATCATCTCCTCGCCCGCCGCCGGCCAGCCATGCAAGCCCAGCGCCGTGCTCCAGTAACCTTCATGCGCCACACCGTCGCTGACCAGCGAATAATCCTGGCAATGGTCCATCACCGGCAGATTGAACATCCTGGCGTATTCGAGCGCGCGCCGCATCAGCTCGTTGTTCTGGACGCAATGACCGTCATCCGTGATGGCCACGACGCCGGCCCGCTTGAGCGAACCGATGGGTGCCAACTCCTCGCCAGCGAGGCCTTTGGTGATGGCGCCCGTGATGAACACATTCACCACGCCGCTCCGGTCCGCCCTCTCCCGAATCAGCGCCACCGTGCCCGCGTTGTCAACGGCCGGCGACGTGTTCGGCATGCAAACGACTGAGGTGAACCCGCCGCGCGCCGCCGCCGCCGTGCCGGTCGCAATGGTTTCTTTTGCAGTCTGACCCGGCTCGCGCAAATGCACATGCAGATCAATCAGTCCCGGACAGACGACCAGTCCCTTTGTGTCAAGTCTCTCACTTTCAGCGGGCGCTTGCTTTTTGGCGTCGGAACCGAGGGCGGCAATTTTACCCTCCACGATCAACAAATCGGCGACAGCGTCGAAACGGTTGGCAGGATCGATGACGCGACCGCCCGTGAGGAGCAGCGAATTCATGCGCGTCGGAGGATACACGGATGCGGATTGACAACGCAAGCGCGGTCGCTACCATGCAGGTGATCCTGCGGGTGTAGCTCAATGGTAGAGTTCCAGCCTTCCAAGCTGGCTATGCGGGTTCAATCCCCGCCACCCGCTCCAATCTCCAACTCCTTGTGGAAACGAAAAAGCGGCTCTACCGGAGCCGCTTTCCATTAAATTTATTCGCAAGTTGCTGAATCAGGATTCAACTCACGCAGCCCTCATCCTGGGGTGCTGCGGTTCCACGACTTCGACGCAGACCTCGCACGCGGAGAGAGGTCTGGCTGCCGCCGCGCACAAGGCGAGACAAAAGACCAGGGATAACACCATCCAAATCGAACCCAGCACCAATAGTATCGTCATCATGCTTTATCTGGCCAAGCATTGAACGTGCCCGTAGCAATTTTGCGTCACAGGCGAGTGTTTCAGCGCCTTCTGCAGGTTGCGGAGAGCAGGTGTCCTGGATTGCTACGTCAGCGTCTCAAGATGAGGCGCACGCCCGACGTCGCAGCTTGTCGTCGGGTCTGCGTTTCTGGCAAACCCTGGAGAAGAGCCTTGAGCCATCAGAGTTTGGCCTGTAATGATTGGCATTGACGATAACGGGCCCGGCCCCGCACGAAATGTGCTGTAATGCCCGAAGCTATGTTCGCAGGACGGATAGGCGAAACGGTCGTAATGTCAAACCATCCGGTGCTGGCGGTTGATGGGGAGCAGATTCTATTCGCCTTTGACAATGTGGACGAGGCCACTGGTTTTCTTCTGAGAGAGGGGAACGACACCACGACGATCTTCAGACACAACGGAAGGGATTGGGACGAAGTAGAAAAGCCGTGCCCGCAGCAGTAGTACTTGAGTTACGCCGAAGGAATTTCCCCCTTAAAACTGCATCGCAGCCCCGTTGGTTCGCCACTTCTCTTCCGTTGCCCAAAGATCCAGTGGAATGAAAGATTTGCCGAATTTGAGAAAGTGAATGCTTCCATCGGCGAAGGCGTAATCAGAGCCGCCGCCACGGGAGTTTTTCGCCACGGTCGAATGGCGGCTCTGATCCACCTCGGTCACGTCGTTGCCGACACCCTCCAAAAAGTCCATGTAGAAATGACCGTGTTGCGGTGTGTCGCCCCGTTTTTCACCAAACACAATGGTTTCACTCGGTTCCTTGATCCCGCTCTCAGGCATGGACTTGTCAACGATCGCGTTGAGGCTGAAGTTGCCGCCCATCTGCGCGTCGAAGTAGTCGTTCCACCCATTGATGATATAGCTGCGATTGGTGGAGTCGTAGGGATAATTGATCGGGTCCGTGCCGTTGGAGACGGGGTTGGGAACGTCGCTCGGGCATTTTAGAACGCGATAGTCCTTGTAACCGTCGCGAAGCTGGGTCGGCCAGCGGCCCTTCGCAGTGCGTGACGGATAATTCCCGTTGTTCTCGTCGAGGTACATCATGGTTGACAAACTGAGTTGCCGCAGATTGTTGACGCAAGCAATTCGGCGGCCTGCCTCTTTCGCGCGGGCAAGCGCCGGCAAAAGCATGCCCGCTAGAATGGCGATGATGGCGATGACGACCAGGAGTTCGATTAAAGTAAACGCCAACCGAGGTGCCCCGCGCCGGTTCTTGGAGGTTGAATCAGAATGTTCAATATCCACACGGACACAATCTATTTGTACCTGCATAGGCTTTCTGCTGTTTTCAGTTTCTACCTGCGCCGCAAAACCAGTCGTGACGCCAGAGCAAGGTCACATGGGGAACTGACAGTCTAAATTCCCTCGAATAAGTCACGACCCACCTCGTCCACTCTACGCATGTTCTCAAAGCAAAACGTTTTGATTCTCACAGCTGTCGTGCTGGCTGGACTTTACGTTTACTACTTCACCGACTGGATCAACCGTCCGCGTATTCAAATCATTGCACAGACGCGGCCTATCCAGCCCAGAGGACCGGTCGCCCAAGTTTATCCCGTCTCTTTTTTACTCGACGGCCAATACCAACTCAAGTCTGTGAAAGTTGTGCCTGTCGGCGCCTACGAAACCAACAAATTCACGCCGCCGCTTTGGCATCTTGTCGCGTATACGAATGTCCCGCCAACCGAAGGGTTCCTTTACGGCCAGCGGCTCCCGGGAATGCGACCTTGGCTGACCAACGCCCGCCCTCAACGACTCGAGCCGAACACAGTTTACCGGCTGTTTGTGCAGGCTGGCCGTGCCAAAGGCCAAATTGACTTCCACACGAGCAACCTCGTCGAGCCGAACAACTGACGCGCAGGTCACTTCGCCAAATGGCAGGCCGCCCAGTGGCCGGGCGCCACTTCGCGCAACGCGGGAATCTCCTTTTTGCAACGCGCTTCAGCCACCGGACAGCGTGGATGAAATGGACACCCACTCGGTGGATTGATCGGCGAAGGAACATCACCCGGCAAGACAATCCGCTGCCGCTTTGAGTCGGGATCAACCACCGGCACCGCCGAAATCAGGGCTTGAGTGTAAGGATGCTTCGGCGCGCGCACGACCGATTTCGCGCCGGACAACTCCACCACTTTGCCCAGATACATCACCAGTACGCGGCGGCTGATGTGTTCGACCACGGCGAGGTCGTGGGCGATGAATAGGTAGGCCAACCCGCGTTGTTGCTGGAGGTCATGCAACAGATTGACGATCTGCGCCTGCACCGAAACATCCAGAGCGCTCACCGGCTCGTCGCAGACGATCAGCTTCGGTTCAACAGCCAATGCCCGAGCGATACCGATGCGCTGGCGCTGTCCGCCACTGAATTCATGCGGATAGCGCAGCGCGTGCATTGGGTCGAGACCGACGGCTTTCAGTAATTCCGCGATTCGTTTTCGGCGCGCTTCGGCGCTGTCCGCCAGTTTGTGGATGTCAATGGCTTCGCCAACGATTTCGCCTGCGGTCATGCGTGGGTTCAACGAGCCGTAGGGATCCTGAAAAATCATCTGCAGCTTTCGCCGCCGCGCCCGTAACTGCGCGCCGGCCAGCCTGGTTATTTCTTCGCCTTCAAACAAAACGCTGCCCGCAGTCGGCTCGATCAGTCGCACAATCGCGCGGCCCAATGTCGTCTTGCCGCAGCCGCTTTCCCCAACGAGTCCCAAAGTCTCACGCGGCTCGAGGTGAAGGCTCACGTCGTCCACCGCTTTCACGAATTGCCTTGCACGTGAAAACAACCCGTGGCTGACAGGGAAGTGGACCAGGAGGTTTCTGACTTCAAGCAAGCTCATGACGTGCAATCAGAAAGTCGAAGTCCGAAACGTGAAAGCCAAAACGTCACCCAAACGCCTTGCGCCTCGGGATTCGGAGTGTAGCCTGGTCGCGTCATCGAGTGCTCCAGATGCCTGACGCTAAAGGGCGCGCCCTGTCGGCGTCAATCCGCCTTGTCGCGCGCGGTGGATTGGCGCAGTTTGGACCGGCCGCACCCAAATGGTTGACTGATAGATGCTGGAATCGCATAGCCATAATATAGAAAGTCAACGGTTCTCACCCGAAGCGGTGGTGAGGCGCTTCGACTCGTGGGCCGCCAGCTATGACGAGGACAGGTTTGGCACTTCCTACGGGCGTTACGTCCACGCTCAGGAAGAAAAGCTGCTGCGAATGTGGCTGGCTCCAGCGGCGCGCGGCCGCGTCCTTAGCCTGGCTTGTGGCACCGGGAGATTCATGGATTTTGCCACCCACGGTATCGATGCCAGCAACGAGATGGCTGAACTGGCTCGCAAAAAACACCCGACCAAGACGATTCGGGTGGGACGCGCCGAAGAACTTCCTGAACAGGGTCTGCAGTTCGACGCCATTTTCTGTCTGCACCTGTTCATGCACCTAACGCCGTCTCTCATGGCGCAAATTCTGGCCGGTTGCGCTCAATGTGTCCCGGCAGGCGGCAGGCTCATTTTCGACATTCCGTCCGCGCGGCGACGCAGCTTGACCGGCTTCCGCCCTTCCGGTTGGCATGCCGGTAACGCCCGGACACATCCTCAAGTCGTGGAGGTCCTTGGCGCCCGATGGAAGTTAAGAGCCTGGCGCGGCATTCTCTTTTTTCCCATTCATCGAGTACCCGTGAAGCTCCGACGTTTGCTTCGGCCCTGGGACGACGCCTGCAGCGCCACACCGCTTAAGCACTGGGCCTCCTACCTGATGTATTGCGCCGAACGTCTGCCGTGAGAAACGTCGTCTTCGAGCTGCGTCGTCAGGTAACGCAGGGCCTGCGCACGGTCCGTGACAGAACCTCAGGCTTGAGGAGACGAATGGTCGAGCGGCGAAATACTGAATCAGCACAGGCCGACAACTTTCCATCACAGATAACCATTGAACAACCCATCCTGCCAACGGAATTTGTCGCAGCCAAAATCCACAACATCGAACTGGCCCGGCGACAAATCCAAAACCTGCCAATTCCACCGAACGCGGTCTTCTCCTTCTGGCATCTGGTGGGCCGGCCGACGCCCGCGAATGGGTTCCAGGCCATCTACCACGCCAGCCTCGTGGCGGGCTTGCGCATCCGGGAGCGCCACCCGCACTCATGCGACATCTACGACGATTCAACGCGCTACACACCGCTGGGGGCGGATGCCACGGTGGCGTACGGATTCAAAGACCTGCGCGTGGAAAACTCCCTGAGCGTGCCGATTTGCTATCGCGTGATGCTCTCTGAAAACCGCATCGCCTGTTCGGTCTGCGCAACGAGGCCGATCGCGCCTTGCCTGGTCGAGTTCGCTTCGATTTCTCAGCCCGCTTCAGCCGGCGTCATCGCAACCCGGCGCCAACGACCGGGAGAAACGCCATTCGAGGTCCTCTCTGTCTCGCGCTATCAGAAACACAATCGCTCTTTATCGCGTTGATGGTTTGAATCACGCCGCCGGCCTGGGGCAGCAAAGTTCATTTCCAATACGGACACCGCACCCAGCGGTTCGATTCCACTTCGATCAAGCCAGGGACCTTTTGCGAGCAATCAGCCTGGGCTTTCGGACAACGCGGATGAAAACGACACCCGCTCGGCAGCGCGTCGAGTTGGGGCACATTGCCGGGAATCGCGCGCAATCGTTGCGTCTCGGCGCCGAGTCCCGGCACAGAGTTGATCAACGCCTGCGTGTAGGGATGCAGCGGACGGCGAAGCAATTCCTTCGCCGGCGCGAGCTCGACGAGTTGGCCGGCGTACATCACCGCCACGCGGTCGGCGATATCGCCCACGATGCCAAGGCTGTGCGTGATCAGCAGAATGCTCATGCCGAGTCGCCGTTTCAAATCGCGCAGTAAATCCAGCATCTGCGCCTGAATGGTGACATCGAGCGCAGTCGTCGGCTCGTCAGCCACGAGTAGTTTCGGCTGCGACGCCAGCGCCATCGCAATCATCACCCGTTGTTGCATTCCGCCCGAAAGCTGGTGCGGATAATCCTTCAGCCGCAATTCCGGCGCGGGAATGCCCACGAGTTTCAGGAGACGGATGACTTCTTCGTTGTATGTCCGGCCGCGCGAATGCCCCTCCTCCGGCTTCGCCACCCTCTCCCTATCCGATGGGGAGAGGTTCGGGGTGCGGGGCTTGTGCAGTTTGAGCGTTTCCTTGATCTGGTTGCCGACGCGAAAGACCGGGTTCAACGATGCGCCCGGTTCCTGAAAAACGTAGCTCACCACACCACCGCGGATATGGCGCAACTCCACTTTGGACATTTTCAAAACGTCACGTCCGTCGAGTCGGATTTCTCCGCTCACGTAACGCGCCGGTGGCGACGGGACGAGCCGCGCGATGGAGAGCGCCGTGACGCTCTTGCCGCTGCCGCTTTCGCCGACCAGACAAACGGTTTCGCCGGCTTCGATGCTCAACGAAACATCGTCCACCGCGCGGACGGCGTTCTCACCGGAGCCAAACTCCAGCCTGAGATTTTTTATTTCGAGCAGCGGCATCGAGTGGATGTCCTGATAACGGATGGCGCAGGAAGTTGAAAGCACGAACCGGAGAGAAGCCGTGGTTGTGAACGGTCCGCCGAATTTCCTTGCTGGCTTGTCTATTACGAATTTGAAATAGTCCGCGCAACCGATGCCCAAAACCGAGTATCTCACCGCTCCGTTGAAGACGGACAAGATGCCGCCGGGTGTGCCGTTCATCGTCGGCAACGAGGCGGCTGAACGTTTCAGTTACTACGGCATGAACTCGATTCTCGTTGTGTTCATGACCAAGTATCTCATGGACGCCCACGGCCAATCGGACCACATGTCTGACGCCCAGGCCGACGCCTGGTATCATACCTTTGTCTCCTGCCTCTATTTCCTGCCGGTGTTTGGAGCGTTCCTGGCGGACGCGGTGATTGGCAAGTATCGCATCATCCTCTTTCTTTCGATTGTCTATTGCTTCGGCCACCTCGCGCTCGCCTTGGATCACACACGACTAGGCCTGGCGGTTGGCCTCGGGTTGATTGCCCTTGGCGCCGGCGGCATAAAGCCGTGTGTTAGCGCCAACGTCGGCGATCAGTTCGGTGTTTCCAATCAGCATCTATTGCCGCGCGTGTTCAGTTGGTTCTATCTATTGCCGCGCGTGTTCAGTTGGTTCTA
>QHPA01000528.1 GCA_003218935.1 Verrucomicrobiota bacterium | reverse complement strand
GGACGCTTGCAACAATTGAAAGACCAGGTCCGCGCGATAATTAGTCACGCCAAAATCGATCTGCACCTGGTTGGCGGACACCGAGGGGCTGCCGCTGAATTGAACGATTGGATTGAGAACGACTGCCGCAGTGACGCGCTTGATGGGTCCCCATTCGAGATAGTACTGACCATAGACCTGCGCACGCACGTCCAGCGCGTAATCACCGGCCTGAGCGGGAACAAAATTGAAGTTCGTTCCCGACGGCAGTGCGGTGACGACCGGATTACTCAGTTCTTCGGTATTGGAAAAGGAGATGTCGTCGATATACCAGCCGACGCCGGGGTCGCTTTGCGGATAATACGAAAGGCCGGTGACATAATCATATCTGAACCGAACTGTAATCGACCGTCCGGCGAAGCCACCTAAGGAGATGGTTCGCGTGTTAAAGGTTGTTTCAACCGACGTACCGCTGTTATTACCAGTTTGTGTATAACCGTCTTGCCAGGAACTGCCGCCGTCCTCCGAAACCTGCACCTTGGCTACTTCACCGTCCGCTGCAAAACCGAGCCAACTCTTGAACTGCATCTGTGCGTTCGTACCCGGCAGCAAGACGCGCGTGTAAGTCAGAACCTGGTCGTCCGGCTGCGTGTGCGCGAGGTGGAACGCGAAAGAGCCGGACGCCTTCGGGTTGTTGACGATCACGTTGTAATCCGAGGCCGTGTTGGTCGTGAAATAGGTCAGTCCGTTTTCAGCGCCCTCGACTGCAGTGAACGCTGCGCGCTGCGAAAGCCGCCACTGGTAGCCCGTTGCGTTGGTCACGGCGGCGAAATTGTAAATGTTGGTTTGGTTCACGGCAGGTTGGTCCGGACCGGAAATAACCGGCAGCACCGTGTCCGGGCCCGGCACCTGCGGATCGAAGACAGTAACCGTGTAGTTAAAGGCGCTCGGAACACCGGCGCCCGTCACGTTCTGGACATTGATCGTATACACGGTGTCGGCGGACGGCCGGGGCCATGCGTAAGGCTGCGTGGGATCGAGGTTGCTCGGATACCAGACCAGGGTGTTCTCGCCGATGTTCCCTTGTAACGCCTCTTTCGTCACGGCCACGTTCACGCCGTTGCTGGTCATTGTGACTGTGGCGCCGCCGAAATTGGCGCTGGGATAGGAAAGCGACCAGCGCGGGAAGACGAGCTGAAACGGGACGAATCCAGGCGGCGGCCAACTGACGAAGTTGTCGCGCGTGGTTGGGCGTGGATCCAAGTAACGCCCATCCTGCACCCAGGTGGCGTTGGCCGCGCTGTTGGCGCCGGTGTCCGGCACATCGCCTGTGCCCATCGTCTGTGTCTGCGGATAGAGAATCCAGCGGCGATGGCCTACGGCGGCGTTGTTGCCGAGGGAGTCTTCGATGTACGCTGTAATCGCGTCCGGTCCGGCGTTACCCAGAGCGATGTTGGACTTGCCGGCGGCATCGTAACCGTCCTGCGTCCAGCAACTCCAGGTTTGTGGCGGAAAATGACTCAACGCATTGTTGGCGCTCATGATCAACGCTGCCTGCTGATTCTTCGCGTTGTTCACACTGTCGAGCGCGACACCCGAAGGGACCCCGGCCATCGCCCGAAACCAATTGATCCGCAACACGACGAGGTCGCGAAAGCCGGCATCGGTCGCGGCGTAAACGCTATTGAAGAAATTCCTCACTTCTTCGCGGCTCGCGATGTTCACGGCGAACGGGCCGGTTGGCCCCAGCACGATCGGTCCCTGTTTGCGCAGGCGCGCGACTTCGTCCGGTGTCGGCGCAGGCGGCGGGTCGCCGAGCGTGGCGGGTGGTCTTGCTTGAAGAAGCCAGGACGACGCAGCCAGAACCAGCAGGACACTCGCCCAGGGACGGAAAAATGCGCTCATGGCCGAAACCATACAGAGTTTACTCTTTGAATCAATTTGATTGATGGCGCAGCAGTTCGAGGGACACAAATCAGTTTTTGAGAACGGCGCCGAATAGCTGCGGAGCCGCGGTAGAAGGTAGCCCACGGCGTCAGCCGTGGGTTGCGGTATTAGGAATCGGAGCCGCGAAGCGGCGAACTTGCCGCATTTCAGGCCGACTTACCAACGCCCGCATTTGCTTTGCCTCTTCGAGCGATTTGACAAAGATGTTTAGCCCATGAAACGCGAGCCCGAAGCGGTTATCGAAGTTTGCGGCCTGCACATCCGGCGCGGCAAGACGACGATTCTCCACAGCGTTTCGTGGAGCGTCGAGCGCGGCCAGCACTGGGTCATCCTCGGCGCCAACGGTTCGGGCAAAACGTCGCTGCTCAGCGCGCTGACCGGCTATCTGACTCCGTCCGGCGGCGAAATCGCGGTGCTGGGCCGGCGCTACGGCGAAACCGATTGGCGCGAGCTGCGCAAGCAGATCGGTCTGGTCAGCTCGTCCGTGCGCCAGATGATGCCCGAATCCGAGCCGGCGCTCGAAACCATCGTCAGCGGCAAACACGCCATGATTGATTTTTGGGGACGAATCACCCATGCCGACCGCGCTCGCGCCTCGCGCGTCCTCAAACAGATTGAGTGCGATTATCTCGCCGGGCGGCCGTGGGCTTTTCTCTCGCAAGGCGAACGCCAGCGTGTGCTTATCGGTCGCGCGCTGATGGCGCGTCCGCCGGTGCTGATTCTCGACGAGCCTTGCGCCGGGCTCGATCCGGTCGCGCGCGACCATTTCCTTCAGTTCCTCGATCGTCTCGGCCGGAAGAGAAGCGCGCCGACCGTTGTGCTGGTGACGCATCACGTGGAGGAAATCATGCCGGTGTTCAGCCATGTGCTGTTGCTGAAGGCGGGCCAGGTGCTGGCGGCTGGCAAAAAGCGAGATGTGCTGCGCTCACAGGTGCTTTCCGAGGCGTTCGCATCGTCTTTGAGTCTGCTCGCAACCAACGGTCGCTACTCACTTGTTGTAAAGCCGTCGATGAAGAGGGTCATGTGAAACAACACGTAGGGCAGGCTTCCAGCCTGTCTGTTGCTGCGCGGGCAGGTAGCCGCGGCGATCCGGATTATCCTGCGCTGATCGAATCGTCCGCACCTGCAGCCGCAAGCTTCAGGCGGCGAATTCAAGATGCTTTCAACAGGTGCGGCGCAAACTAAAGTTTGCGGCTACAGCTCGGGAATTGTCGCGCTGGCTCTATTTCTTCTCTTCCTTCTTTTCCTCTTTTTTCGTGTCGTCCTCCTTTTTGGCCACGGCGGTCAGCTCCGCGCCCGTGGAAATCTCCAGGCCTGGCAGCGCCGCTTTCAAATTCTTCACGCCGGCCTCGGTGACTTTGGTCTGCCAGACATAAAGGTGTTTGAGCTTGTGCAGGCCTTTGAGGTGTTCCAGCCCGGAGTCGGTTACCGCGGTGCCGTAGAGGTTCAGGTAATTGAGGTTGGTCAGGCTCTTGAGATGGGCCAGCCCGGCGTCGGTGATGGAGGTGAGTTCGAGGTGCAGTCGCGTCAGATAGGTCAACCCTTCGGCAGTCGCGAGGCCGGCGTCGGTGATCTTTGTGCCCGCCAGATTCAAGTCAGTCAGGCTGGTCACATCCTTCAACGGCGCGATGGCCGCATCAGTGACGCTCGTGCCTTGCGGCCGGAAGTTCGCTTCCGTCCAGTGGATGTTCATCGCGATGGGTCGGAGGTCCACGCCGAGCTGCGCGATCTTCGCCGCTGCCTTCGCCTCGTTCGCGCCCGGTTTGAAATCGGGCGGCAGACCCGCCAGCGGGTTCGACGGCTCCGATTGCTTTGCCGCGGCGACTTCGGGCCATTCCGCGCCCTGGTTGATCCAGTCGCGGATCAAATCAGTCTGCTCCCTGGTCAGCGGATCGCCTTCGTTCGGCATGATGTCATCGTCGCCCTTTGGCAAAGTGATCCGCCGGTACATCTCGCTTTTGTCCGCCTTGCCAGCGACGATGATCGCACCGTCCTTGCCGCCTTTCATCGCGGCCTCCTTGGAGTCGAGCCGCAACTTCGCCTTCTGCTTTTCCGGCCCATGGCATTTGACGCAGTTCTGCTCAAGAATCGGGCGAATCTGCCTGGCGAAATCTACCTTGTCTTCGGCGCGGCTCGGGTGATTCGTGAACCCGACCAGGGCGACAGCAACGGCAATGAGTTTTTTCATAAGTGACGCGAGCTTAATCATTCAATCGGACTCCGTAATCTTTTAATTGCGCTTTCTGGCTCCCCTTCGTTGAGTTGCCTTTGACGTAAAGGTTCAGAAACGGCGCGAACCGTTTCTCGTTCTCGAAATCCTTTTTCGCCATCTTCACCAGCGGCGTCAGGTCGCGGATCTTGTTGTTCTCCAGAAACAGGTAAAACAGGTTGGTCAACCCATCGAGCGATGTGATGTCCGGACGCCATCCATGGCAATTTCACAATCGGCGAGATGTCAGTGATCTGGTTGTTCGACAGATAAAGCGACGCGAGGTTCGTCAAACCGTGGAGCGGCTTCAGGTCCTTCACCTGATTGTTCGACAGCTCGAGGTATTGCAGCGCCATGTCCTCGGCGAGCGGCGCGATGTCCTCGATCTGATTGTCCGCCAGATTCAGGTATTGCAGCTTGCTCAGGCCCTTGAGCGGCGTCAGGTCTTTAATCCTGTTCTTCGACAAATCGAGCGACGCAAGGTTCGCGCATTTTTCAAGGCCGGACAAATCGGCGATCTCCATGCCGACACCCTGGATGGTGGAAAGATTGACCACGTCCGTTTCGACAATTGGTTTGTCGTTGTCGCGCTTGTCGAAGACGAACTTGCGCACGGCTTTCTCCAGAATTTTATCTTTGAACACGGGCGCTTCTGAGGAGGAATCGGCGGCAAGCGAGCGGGCCGACAACAGCGCGAGAACGAAAAGTGCTTGAGTTGAATTCAGCATGGTCCTGTTCATACCCGGAGTTCTGGTCACAAGACTTAAGAACAAAGGAGTTATTGAATAAAAGCGCAAGAAATTTTTCATGGCCGGAAATCATTTTGCCAACCGTTACAGGCCCGCGGGGCAGTGTCCTGATCTCAAACTTTGAATTGTAGCGGCGGTCTATGACCGCCGAAACGGCGCTCACAGAGCGCCGCTACAGTCAAATCAGGACATTACAGTTCCCGCGAGAACACTCGGCCCGCCGGGCGTTTTCGATTAAAATCATGCTCCAGTTTTTGGGCGCGGGTTGACGACATTCT
>QHPA01000216.1 GCA_003218935.1 Verrucomicrobiota bacterium | reverse complement strand
CAAGGAAACCATGACCTGGTGAAGGCTTCGCGGTTTGAACTGAACCTGGTTTAGTTGGCAGCAAAGAGGAACTCCAAACTTAAAATTCATCTTGCGCGAAGGAGGCTCACTGTTAGAGTCTCGAAATAGAAACCCACCGGCGGCGGTGGTTTTTTCTTTTGGCGACGGCGAAACACCAAACGCAGCGTGAAAGTTTTCAGCGGCACCTCAAACCCGCCTTTGGCCAGGGCCATTTGCGATTATATCGGCATCGAACTGGGCAAATGCGCGGTCACAGCCTTCCCTGACGGCGAGACGTTCGTGAAAATCGAGGAGAACGTCCGGGGCGAGGATGTGTTTGTCGTTCAGTCCACCAGTCCGCCGACCAACCATCACTTGATGGAGATGTTCATCATGATGGACGCGTTGCGGCGGGCGAGCGCCTCGCGCATCACCGCGGTGCTGCCGTTCTACGGCTATGCCCGGCAGGATCGCAAAGACCAGCCGCGGGTGCCGATCACGGCGAAACTGGTTGCCAACCTGCTGGTCGCGGCGGGCGCGAACCGCGTTCTAACGATGGACCTGCACGCGCAGCAGATTCAAGGGTTCTTCGACATACCGGTGGACCATCTCTACGCGGCGCCGGTGATGTATGATTTTTTGAAGAAGAAGAATTTGCCGGATTTGGTGGTGGTCAGCCCGGACGTCGGAGGGTTGAAGATGGCCCACGCCTACTCCCAGGTGCTGGAAGCAGGATTGGCCATAGTGGCCAAGCGGCGGAAGAGCGCCGAACACGTCGAGTCGATGGCGATCATCGGTGAAATCCGTAATAAAAACGTCCTGATGGTGGATGATCTGACCGAGACGGCCGGCACGTTGACGGAGGCCGCGGCACTGCTGAGGAAGAAGGGGGCGAAAAGCGTGTACGCCTGCGTTTCGCACGCGATTTTGAACGATATGGGGATCCAGCGGCTGAAGAAATCAAATATTGACGAACTGATAACGACTGATACTGTTTTGCGCCCTGCGATTGACGGTGTAAAAGTTATCACGCTGTCAGTGGCGAAGTTGTTGGGTGAAGCGATCAAGCGGATCCACAGTAATTCCTCGGTGACTTCGCTTTTTGAGTTTAAGGGCGGACGCACAAGTTGAACGAATTGCGCCGCCGATGTTGATGGTTGCACCATGAAATCATTATCATTGAAAGCGTTTCCGCGCTCCCTGGCCAGACGAAGCGGGGTCAAAAAATTGCGCGTTACCGGACGCGTCCCGGCCGTCATTTACGGCCGCAAAATACGGCCACAGAACCTCGAGGTCACGCTCACGGACATTGAGGATTTGATTCACCACTCGGTGTCCGAGACCATCCTCGTTGACCTGACGGTCGAAGGGGAAGCGAAGTCGCGTCGACTGGCACTGGTGCAGGAGGTGCAGCATCATCCATTAAGCCGAAAGGTTCTGCACGTCGATTTTCATGAGGTCGCGGAAAACGAAAAGGTGACCGTCACCGTCCCGGTGGAGACCAGCGGGGAAGCGGCGGGCGTCAAGACCGGAGGCGGCGTGCTGGAACACGTTCTGTTCAAAATCAAAGTGCGCGCGTTGCCCGGGGAATTGCCTGAAGTCATCACGGTTGACGTAACCAGGTTGGAAATCGGACAGTCAATTCACCTCGGCGAAATCCCGTTGCCGCCCGGCGTGGAAGTGATCGGCGACAAGAAAATTCCCGTGATTTCTGTCGCGGCCCCGATTACCGAGGCGCAGGAAGCGGCGGCGCTCGAAGCGGCGACGACTCCTCTGGCCGAGCCCGAAGTCCTCAAAGAGAAGAAGGAAGAGGGTGCAGGGCAAGCCGCCGCCGGAGCCGTGGCCAAGCCGGGCCAAAAAGGCGCCGAGAAGCCGCCCGAAAAACCTGGGGAGAAAGCAGAGAAGGTCGAGAAAGCGGAGAAAGCCGAAAAGAAACCCGAGAGAAAAAAGTAGCGGCTTTGGGCCGGGCGGTGGTTTTCCGCACGCGGCCGATTGAGCAGGCCCTTGCATGGAGAACCGTTATCTCATTGTGGGCCTGGGAAATCCAGGAGCAGAATATGCCGGGACGCGACATAACGCGGGTTTCATGGTGGTTGAACGATTGGCTGCACGCTGGCGGGCAAAGTGGGCCCTGGACGACAAGTTCGTGTCGCGACTGGCCAAAGTAGAACGTGACGGTCGCAGGTTGATGCTCGGCCAGCCGCAGACGTACATGAACCAGAGCGGTGAGGCGGTCGGCAAATTGACGAAATACTTTCGGATACCGCTCGAACGCCTGCTGGCGGTCGTGGACGATGCGGACTTGCCGCTCGGTGAAATCCGGCTCCGAAGTCAGGGCAGCAGTGGCGGACACCACGGGCTTAAATCGATCGAGCAGCATCTGGGTTCACGAGAATATGCCCGATTGCGGGTCGGAATTGGCCGGGCGCCAGGCGCGGCGCGTGAAATTACCGATCATGTGTTAGGCCGATTCACCGCGGAAGAATCAGCGCTGCTGAAAAAGGTATTGGATCGAGCGGCAGACCAGATCGAGTGCTGGATAAAAGACGGAATCGCCAAAGCCATGAGTCAGTTTAACGGAACGGCGCAAGGCTCCGAAAGCGAAGACAAACAATGAAAAAATACGAAGGCTTGTTCATCCTGGACACCGCGGGCAAAGAGGAGGGCATCAAGGAGGTCCTGGATAAGATCTCCTCGGAGATCACCGCCGCCGGCGGCAAAGTAGAAACGGTTCAGAAGATGGACAAACGCAACTTCACCCGCGTGGCCGATCGCAAGCACCATTCCGGTTTCTACGTGAATTTCATTTTTGAAATTGCGCCCGACGCGGTGAATCATCTGCGCCAACGATTCGATTTAAACGCAGACGTCTTTCGTGTCCTCTTCACCGTCGCGCCGCCGCCCAAAGAAACCACTAAACCCAAATAAACTGAACTGTTATGGCCAGTTTCAACAAAATCATTTTGATGGGAAATCTGACCCGGGACCCGGAACTGCGTTACACGCCTAAAGGCACGGCCGTAGCCAAACTCGGTCTGGCTGTCAATCGGACGTGGAAAACTGAAACCGGGGAAACCAAGGAAGATGTGCTCTTTATCGACATCGAGGCGTTCAGCCGCCAGGCGGAAACAATCGGCCAGTATTTGAAGAAGGGCAGCCCGATCCTGGTTGAAGGGCGTCTGCGCATGGACACGTGGGATGACAAACAGACCAACCAGAAACGCACGAAGATTCTCGTCACGGCGGAAAACGTGAGGTTCCTGGGCTCCGGTCAGTCCCGCGAAGGCGGCGTGCCCGCTGCGGCGCGCATCAAACAACCGGCGGCTCCCCCGGCAGCGGCGCCGGAGGCAGTGGAAGAGCCGCCACCGGAGGACGATGTTCCATTCTAACTCCCGGCCGCAGACGCGGCGAGCGAAGCTTCTGATCCTTCAATTATCAACGCTCCACTTTGCGTATGGCAAAAACTGAAGTCATTCTTGCTCATCAGGTGATTGGTCTCGGCGCCGAGTCCGACCAGGTGAAGGTCGCCGCCGGTTACGCGCGCAACTATCTTTTTCCGCAGGGCCTTGCGATTCCGTTGACGGCGGCGAACAAGCGGCGTCTCGAAGCGCTGCGCCAACGCCGCGCCCAGCGCGAAGCCCATGAGTTCAACACCATGAGCGAACTGGCCAAGGCCCTTTCAAAGATGACGCTCGTCCTCAACGTGAAGGCCGGCGAAGAAGGCAAGCTGTTCGGTTCGATCACGGCCGGCACGATTGCGGACGAACTCCGGCACCAGTTCGAAATCGCCATCGACAAGAAGAAGATCCGTCTCGAACATCCGCTGCGCACGCTGGGCGAGCACGACGTCGAGCTGCGTTTGCATCCCGAAGTGACCACGACGCTGAAGGTCCGCGTCGAAAGCGGCACGGCGCTGCCGCAGCCGGTCGAAGCACCCGCCACTGCGCCGAAGACAAAAGAGGCCGCGCCGCAGAAAGGCAAAGAAGCCTCCTCGGCAAAGACCGGAGAGGCTGCCTCGGCCAAAGCGGCGGCGAAAAAGGAACGCCCGCCAAAGAAACCGAAAGCGGAGAGAAAGGCGGAGTAATCTACGGACGGAATTTTTCTTCGAGCCGCTTTTTACAGAGAAGCCAGCGCGTCTTGTGCACAACCTGTGATTATTCAAGAATAACTCTTGTTTGCGGTGCGCCACATTTTTATGTCTGGTTTCCTGCATGATTGATTCCCTTGAAACTGAAGCCGGCGGACCGCCGCCGGACTTGCAAAAAGCACGCCGGCAAAAATCGCCGGCGACGAGCGCCGTCAAAGTAGACCGCCTTCCACCGCATTCGATCGAAGCCGAGCAGGGCGTGCTCGGTTGCGCGTTGCTGTCATCCAACGAGAGCATGGGCGTTTGCATCGAGAAATTCAAGTCCGGTTCGGAAGTGTTTTACGATCTGCGCCACCGGCACATCTACGAGTTGTTCGTGGAGATGTATGATCACAAAGAGGCGATTGATCTGGTGACGGTCCAGCAGCGGCTCAAGGACCGGAACCAGCTTGAAGGCGTAGGTGGACTCTCGTACCTCTCATCGTTGCAGGACGCCGTGCCGTCGGCGGCCAACCTCACGTACTACACGGACATCGTCCGGGAAAAACATTTGCTGCGACGAATGATCCAGACCTGCACGGGCGTCGTCGGACGCGTTTACGAGCATCAAGGCGAGGTGGACTCATTGCTCGACGAGGTTGAGCGGGACGTTTTGCGCATCAGCGAAGAGCGCGTCGAGGCCAGCACCAACACCATCAAGGATCTGGTTCATCGGGCCATCAACACGATCGAGATCTACCACCAGCGGCAGGGAATGTTAACCGGCATCGGCACGGGATTTGTCGATCTGGACAAAATGACCAGCGGCCTGCATGAAGGCGAGATGATCGTCATTGCGGCGCGTCCGAGCACGGGGAAAACGTCTCTGGCCATGAACATTGCCGAGCATGTGGCGGTGGATGAGCGGCTGCCGGTCGGTGTGTTCAGCCTGGAGATGACCGCGGACTCGCTGGTGCTTCGCCTGTTGTGTTCCCGAGCCAAAGTGAACCTCAAGGATATTCGCAGCGGGTTTTTGGTCGAGCGGGACTTTCCGAAAATCACCAGTGCCGCCGGCCAGTTGGCGGGCGCCCCGCTGTACATCGATGATACTTCAGGCCTTTCCATCCTCCAGCTTCGCGCCAAGGCGCGGCGCATGGCCCAACAAAACGGAATCAAATTATTTGTGATCGATTATTTGCAGCAAATGCATTCCACGTCCCGAAAGATCGACAATCGGCAGCAGGAGATCGCAGATATATCGAACGGCGTGAAGGCCCTGGCAAAAGAACTCAAGGTTCCCATGATCGTGCTGAGCCAACTGAATCGAGACTTCGAACGCGACAAGGGGCGAAAGCCAAACCTCGCAGATCTCCGGGAATCGGGCGCGATCGAACAGGACGCCGATCTCGTTGGCATTTTGTACAAGGTTGACCCGGATGATCCAAGCAGAAGGAAAGACGATGTGACCGACGAAGATACCGGCACGATACCCGAGGTGCTTCCCATTAATTTATTGATTGCCAAGCAACGCAACGGACCAACCGGAGATGTCCCGCTGACGTTCCTGCGATCAATTACGCGCTTCGAAAGCAGGGCGAAATTCAGTGACGACGCCGTGACTTAGAGTTAACTGAATGAAATTGTTGCGATGCCGTTGCTGGCTGCTGCTTTGGATGCTGGCGCCGGGCTGGCTGTCATTGCCGGCTGCGCAGACGGGACGGCTCGTTGAAAAAATTGAAATCCGGCACGTCGGCCCACCGGCCGTCAGTGACGACCTCGTTCGCGCGAACATTCACATCAAGATTGGAGAC
Source organism: Verrucomicrobiota bacterium (assembly GCA_003218935.1). Taxonomy (GTDB): domain Bacteria; phylum Verrucomicrobiota; class Verrucomicrobiia; order Limisphaerales; family AV2; genus AV2. The sequence continues at coordinate 3,403 of QHPA01000216.1, read as the reverse complement.
CCATACAATCCGGACGCGACCACCGACGATATTCGCGCGCTCAAAGCGACAGGTTATTTTCGCGACATCCGGGTTGAGGCCGACCGTACGGAGAATGGAGGCGTGAAGTTGATTTACGTGGTGCAGGGCCAGCCGGTGCTCAGCGAGGTTCGATTTGAGGGGAACCGAAAATACAGCAACACCAAGCTGCTCAAGATGGTGAAGTCGAAGATTGGCGAGCCGCTGGACGATTACAAACTCTTTTCCGACGCGCAGGAAATCAAAAAGCTGTACGAGAAAGCCGGTTACCAGCAGACGAAGATCGAGCCCAAGCAGAGCATCAACGAGCAGCTCGGACGCGCGACGGTCACGTTTGACATCAAGGAAGCGCCCAAGGTCAGGATCATGGAGGTTCAGTTCGTCGGCGCGCAGGCTTTTTCCCAGCGAAAATTGCGCAAGCAACTCAAGACGCGGCGGCACTGGATGTTTTCGTGGCTGACCGGCAGCGGCAAGCTCAAAGAGGAGCAGAAGTGAAGCTGGACTACTCCAGCCCGACGCGCCTGGTCATCCGCTTCATCGTTTATGAAGGCCAGCGTTACAAGGTCGGTTCGGTCGAGTTCAAAGGCAACGCCAGGTTCACGGCCGAACAGATCCGGCAAGGCGTGGTCGTCCTCGGGCGTCCGGTCAAACCGCGCATGCTTGAAGGAGAAATTTTTACGCCGAAGGGGTTGGAAAGAGACCGCGAGGCGATTGAGGACTTTTATGGCGCCCACGGTTACATTGGCAAAGGCGAGCGGGACCGGATTATTGTCGGGACCATCAAAAACCCCAACACCGACCGGGGCACGATGGACCTGGTTTACCAGATTGATGAAGGCGAGCCGTCGAAAATAGAGAAGATTGAAATCCGGGGCAACACCAAGACGAAAGACAAAGTCATCCGGCGCGAACTGTCCGTGTCGCCGGGTGAGGTGTTCGACATGGTTCGCGTCAAGTTGAGCAAGGAGCGTCTGGAAGGTTTGCAGTATTTCACCCAAGGCAAAGTCCAAATGAGCGTGGAGCCGACGGAAGTGCCGAACCTGAAAAATCTGATCGTGGACGTTGAAGAAGGGTCGTCGGGAAATTTTTATTTTGGCGCCGGCTTCAGCTCGATCGATCAGCTTTTCGGCTACGTGGGCATGACGCAGGGGAACTTCGACCTGTTCAATCCGCCCTACTTCACCGGAGGCGGCCAGAAACTGCGACTCCAGGCGACGATCGGGACGCGTCAGGAGAACTACGAGTTGAGCTTCGTCGAGCCCTGGTTCCTCAACCGCCATCTGGCCCTTGATTTCGATTTATTTCACCGGGATATCCTCTATTACAGCGATCTGTACGACCAGCGGGAGACCGGCGCAAGGATCGGTCTGAGGCGCGCCCTGTTCACGGACGCGTTTCAGATCGGGCTCAACTACACAATCGAGAATGTGGGCATTCATTTCGATCAGTCGTTGACGGCGACCAATATCGTGTCGACTCCAAGCCCGTTCTCATTCGGACAACTTGTCCCTCTCCACACCGTCGTCCCGCCCAGCATCTCGCCCACGTTGGCAGAAGAAAGTGGCGATCGCCTCGTTTCCAAAGTCGGCGCCACGCTGACTTACGACACTCGCGGCGGGGGTTACCTGCCGAGCCGCGGTCAGCTCACTTCTCTGAGCGCGTCGGTTGCGGGCGGACCGTTTGGCGGCGACACGGACTTTTACAAACTCGATCTACAGTCCTCGTGGTATTTCAAAGGGCCTTTTGCGGGACACGTGCTGGAATTGGGCGGCAGCGCGGGCGTGGTGAAAGCGTATGGCGATTCCACCCGAGTGCCGTTGTTCGACCGGTTTTTCCTCGGCGGCGCCAACACACTGCGCGGTTACAAGTTCCGTCATGTCGGACCGAAAGACGAGTTCGGCGAGCCGCTCGGCGGCGGAACGTATTGGTTTCTCTCCGCGGAATACAGCATTCCGATCATTGAACGATTGCGCTTTGCGGCCTTCTATGACATCGGTATGGTTTACTCCAAAGCCTATGACTTCAATCTCGGGAACTACAACGACGACTGGGGCGTCGGCCTCCGGCTGCTCATCCCGCAACTGGGCCCGGCGCCGCTGCGTCTGGATTATGCATTTCCGATCACGCACGGCTCGGACACCAGCGGTTCCGGCCGGTTCCAGTTCAGCGTCGGCTATTCACGTCCGTTTTAACTTCTCTGGCGCATGAAAATGAACTGTCTTCTCAGCAAAGCCCTCCTGACACTCCTTGCCGTCTCTTGCCTGACCGCGACCGCTCAGGCGCAAACCAAAATCGCCGTCATTGATCTGAAAAGGGTCTTTGACAACTACTGGAAGAAGAAACAGGCCCAAGCCCTGGTCGATGATCAAAAGGCCGATTTTGATAAGAAGTTCAAAGGGATGTTGGATGATTATCAAAAGGCCAACGACGAATATAAAAAGCTGATCGACAGTTCAACCGATCAGGCCGTCTCCACCGAGGAACGCGACAAGCGCAAAAGCGCCGCCGAAAAGAAGCTGCTGGAAATCAAGGAAATCGATCAAACGGCCGATCTCTTTCGGAAAAACTCCAACGAAAACCTGGGTATCCAGGTCCGCCGTATGACCGACAACATTCTCAAGGATATTCGCGAATTGATCGATGCCAAAGCGAGGGCGGCCGGGTACTCGCTCGTGATTGACACGTCGGCACAGACTCCTACCCCGGTCGGCAGCACCCCGATCGTGCTTTACACCAACGGTCAGAATGACATTACGGCGGAGATCCTTTCGCAACTTAACGCCAGCGCTCCGATCGGCCTTCAAAAAACCGAAGAAAGCAAAGACAAGCCGAACGACAAGAAGGCGACAAAAGAGGGCAAGAAATAATGACGAAGGTCAAGGGAATGCCGAAATCCCAAACGCCAAATGCAGGAGGCCCTGGCTGACTCGCTGATTCGGATTTTTTTCCCGCAATGAGACCAGTTCTTGCAGTTCTCACCTGCTTAGAACGACGATTCACATAAAACCACGAGGCCGCTTGACTCGCCAGCTTGCCAGTCCGTGTTCCGGTGGTGGTGCCAATAAGGAGTCGCTTGTCGGGTGCCAGAAGCGGGTTGACGCTTCCTCCATCGAGGTTATTGATGGATCATGCAACTGGACAAACTGACCGTTAAGGCGCAGGCGGCGTTGCAGGAGGCGCAGCAAATCGCCCACCGCTACTCGCACCAGGAAATCGACGGAGAACATCTGCTCCTGGCTCTGGCTCAACAATCCGACAGCCTCATTCCCGAATTGCTGCAGAAATTGGGCGTCACGGCGCCCAAATTGAAAGCCGATCTGGAAAAGGATCTGCAACGACGCCACCAGGTCCGGGGCGCCAGTTCAGCAGACGTTTTCCTGAGTCC
>QHPA01000215.1 GCA_003218935.1 Verrucomicrobiota bacterium | reverse complement strand
CGGGAAACCACGGTGGGCATTCTGGACGGGGAGGCTTTGCCCATCGTGGAGGTTCGGCCCAGGCAAGGGGGCTACGACTACAAAAACAAATACACGAGTGGTCGGACGGAGTATTTCTGTCCGGCGTCCTTTGAGGCGGCGAACGCGCTGCGCATCCAGCAGGCGGCGCTGGGCGCATTCCGCGCGGTGGGAGGCCGCGACTATGGACGCGTCGATGTGATGGTGCGGCCGAACGGCGAGCCGATTGTGCTCGAGGTCAACACGCTGCCGGGCATGACGGAGACAAGTTTGTTGCCGAAGGCCGCGGCCGCGGCGGGAATCAGTTTCACCGGGTTGTGTCAACGGATGATTGATCTGGCGATGCAACGCGCGCCGGCAGTGACCCGTTGAATGGTCGAACCGGCGAAGGGACGAGCCCGGCGCGTCCCTGAACACCAGGCTCGGGGACGCTTTCCCCAGCCCGCCGCCAGGGCCCGAGGCGGACATCGTGCCCTGCCTGAATAATGGCCTGGCGGAACTCGGCTCCACGACGGAAAATTACAGTTCGCTGTCTGAACATGTGGATCAAACGCAAACCGAAAAACCGGCGGCTCGAACGTGGCAACGTGCTCGACGTGAAGCTGCGCGCTAAAGAAATCCGCGCAGCGCGGTTGCGGCTGGCCACGACCGCTGTCGGCCTGTCGCTCGGCACGGTCATGGGGCTGTACCTGCTTTGGCGCGTCGGCGATTGGGCGCTCGACGAGTTCGTATTCAACAACGACGCTTTCGCGATTCGCGAGTTGGACATCCAGACCGACGGCTCAATTCCGGTGGAGCAACTGCGGAAGTGGGCCGGTGTCAGACCCGGCGACAATCTGCTGGCGCTTGATTTGAATCGCGTAAAGGACGACCTGGAACTGGCGCCGATGATTCAGTCGGTCGCAGTCGAGCGCGTGCTCCCACGTACGTTGAAGATCTCGGTGATCGAACGGGAGCCGATCGCCCGTATGAAAATGCTGCAGCTTCAACCGGGCGGCGGCCTCGAGCTGGTCTCCTATTACCTCGACAAGAGCGGCCACGTCATTCAACCGCTGCCGGCCTGCGTGGACACGATTTCACTGAATGGCGATGCGTTGCCGGTCTTGTCCGGCGGCAACGCGGCGGAGTTCCTTCCGGGCAGCGCAATCCATTCTCCCAAAGTCAGTGCCGCGCTGCGGTTGATCGCCGAATTCGAAAACTCGCCGATGGCCGGGCTGGTTGACTTGAAGAGCGTGGATGTCTCGGGGACAGAGGTGTTGCAGGTTACCACGGGGCAGGGAAGCCGGATCACTATTGCGCTGGACCGCCTGGAGGACCAACTCCGTCACTGGCGGCTGGTGTATGATCTCGGCAAAAATATGGGCAAGGCCATTGGGACGCTTGACCTGTCGGTGACCAACAACGCCCCAGCGATCTGGCTCGAAGCCGCTCCGGCCCCGCCCTTGGCCCCCAAACCCAACTCAGCCTCACCCAACAGGAATAAACATGTTTGATCAATCCCCTGTCATTGTCGGTCTGGAAGTGGGTACGTCGAAAATCTGTGCCGTCGTTGGCGAAGTCAACGACGCCGGCGCGCTCAGTATCATCGGCGTCGGCCAGTGCCGCTCGCGCGGCGTGCGCAAAGGCGAGATCGTTGATCCTGCGCTCGCGGGGGAGGATATTCGCAATGCCGTCGTTGAGGCGGAGCAGATGGCCGACGTGGAGGTTCGCAGCGTTTATCTTGGCGTCAGTGGCGGGCACCTGCGCGGCTTTAACAATCGCGGCGTGCATCCGGTTGTTTCAGCCGACCGCGAAATTACCGACGAGGACGTGCAGGACGCGATCAAAAACGCCAAGGCCATCAACCTGCCGGCCGAGAACCACGTGGTCCACGTCATTCGCCAGCACTTTCTCGTGGATGGCCAGGACGGCATTCAAAATCCAGTCGGCATGCTCGGTGCGAAAGTGGATGTGGACGTGCACGTGGTCCACGGCAATTTCAACCGGCTGCAAAACCCGATTCGAGCGGTTAAAAGTTTACAGTTGGAGGTCGAAGACATCGTTTTCAACGGACTGGCCTCGTCGCTGGCGCTGTTGAGCAACGAGCAGAAGGAACTGGGCGCTCTGGTCATTGACATCGGCGGCGGCACGACCGAATACGTCGTCTGCGCGGATGGCATCGTCAAGCACACCGGATTACTGGCGGTCGGCGGCGACCACATCTCGAACGATCTGGCTTATGGATTGAAAGTTCCCTTGAGTCTCGCCGAACAACTCAAGATCGAACACGGTTCCGCGCTGGTGGACGACAGCGTGAAGGGCCAGAGCGTTACCCTCGCGAACCAGCATGGTTTGTCGGAGCGTTCCATCAACCTCGAACACCTGCGCCGGATCATGTCCCTGCGCGTGGAGGAGATTTTTCGGCTGATCGCCCGGGAAATCGACCCGACCGGCCTGCTCGATTACTTGCGTGCCGGGGTTTTTCTGTGCGGCGGCGGCGCGCGCATCCCGCAGATTCAAAAGCTGGCCGGAGAGATTTTCGGAATGCCGGTGTCGCTCGGCAAAACCAATTCAATCGGCGGACTGAAGTCGGCGCTGGACCAGCCGGAATTTGCTACCACCATTGGGTTGGTCAAATTCGGCTCGTTCCAGGCCAGCCGGAGGCCCGGTCGCGGCCGCCTCGGCGGCATTAAAAGCAAGGTCAGCGAATTGCTTCGCGCGGTGAAAAAGTAGATGCCCATGACAAACCAAAATAAGATCGTTTCGAGCATGGATTCGAAGGAACTCACGCTGAAAGTTTTCGGCGTGGGCGGCGCGGGTTGCAACGCTGTCGAGCAGATCGCGCAAAGCGGGTTTGTGGGCGTCGAATTTGTCGCGATGAACACGGACCTCCAGGCGCTGCTCGATCTGTCGGTCGGACGCGTGGTGCCGCTGGGCGCGACGCTGACGCGCGGCCTCGGAGCCGGCGGCGATCCGGAAGTCGGCCGGGCCGCGGCGGAAGAGGACGCGGAACAGTTGTGCCGGCTGTGCGCGGACGCCAAAGTCGTCGTGATTGTCACTGGCCTGGGCGGAGGCACGGGCACTGGAGCGAGTCCGGTCCTGGCGCGCGCGGCAAAGGAAGCCGGTGCGCTGGTGCTGGCCATTGCCACGCTGCCGTTCGAGTGCGAGGGCGCGCGCCGCCGGAGTCAGGCGCAGGCCGGCCTGGAAGAACTCAAGGAAACGGCCGATGCGGTGCTTTGCCTGCCGAACCAGCGCGTGATCAAATTGATTGACGAGAACACCAGTCTCATTGAGACGTTCAAAATCACGAACGATCTGCTGGCCCAGGGACTTCGCGGCATCTGGCGGTTGCTCGCCCGCGCGGGGATTATCAACGTGGATTTTGCCGATCTCTGCGCCGTCGTTCGCGGTCAGCATGCGGAAAGTTCGTTCGCCTGCGCGGAAGCCCAGGGCGAACACCGCGCGCGCGAAGTCGTCGAGAAACTTGTGGCCAGTCCGTGGCTGGAAGGCGGGACGGTGTTGCACGAAGCCGAGTCGGTGCTCGTCAGCATCGTTGCCGGCAGCGATCTGACCATGGCCGAAGTGAACCGGGTCATGTCGCAGATCAATCACGCCTGCGAATACGCACACATCATCATGGGCGCCTCGGTCGAGGCCGAATTGGGCGACCGCCTCTCCGTCACCGTCATCGCTTCGCGCCGGTCTCAGCTCGAAGCGGAAGCCGCCGATGCTGTCGCTGCGGCCGCGGCGTTGCGCGAAGGAAACGGGGTGAGGTCAAAGAGAACGGCCAGCGAAACAGTGGAAGCGTCCGCGTTTGACAGTCAGTTCATCGAGAAAAATCCGCCCACTCGTCCCCCGTCGCGGTTCGTGCCGCCGCCGCCCGAACTGGGGCCGGACAAGAAGCAGCAACTGCTGGCCCAGCAAAAACGCAGGCCGTATCGCCGGCCGGGGTCAAAAATGCGACAGGGCACGTTGCCGCTGGAAATCGTTTCCAAGGGCCGCTTCGAGAAGAGCGAACCGACCATCTACCACGGGGAAGACCTCGACGTGCCCACCTACATCCGCCGCGGCGTGCCGTTGAATTGATGTTCCAGATCACCTGAATGGTCTGCCGCCGCTCTGCGGCTTGTAATTTGCGAGGCCCTGTGTCCCACGTCTCGCGCCGTGGGCTTCCTTCTCTCGCCGCTCTGCGGCTGTCGACAGTCAGTTTTCCCTTTTTCCCTGTGCCGTCTTGCCCGATACTTTCTCCATGCTGACGCCGCTGTGGGCTGTGGTGGGTGTCCTCGTGTTTGCCGGCGCGAGCTTTTTCTTCGCGGTGGCCGAGTCAGCCCTCTTCTCCCTCGGCAAATGGCAGGCGCGCCAACTGGTTGAGCGCTCGCCGCAAACCGGTGGTGTGGTCGCGCGACTGCTGGCGGAGCCGCAGGATTTGCTGGCGACGATCGTGTTGGGCAATACGTTTGCCAACTCGATCATCGTCGCCATCTCGCTGTGGCTCGCTTTGAGTGGCGGCTGGCCGGCGCCGGTCACCGGCGTAATGATGGTCGCGTTGCTGGCGTTGATTCTCGTCGGTTGTGAAGTGGTCCCCAAAACCCTCGCCGTCCGCGCCCCGGAACGATGGTCGTTGTGGGTGGCGCGGCCGATGTTTTTTCTGCAGGGCGTAACGCGTCCGCTGGGCCGGGTCGCCCAGTTCCTGGACACTGCCATCCTTCGCGCCGTCGTGCCCAAATCCATCAAAGCGCCGGCCGCATTGTCGGACGAAGAGTACCAGGAACTGCTCGAACTGGCGTATCAACAGGGCACGCTCGCGCAGTCGGAGAAGGAAATTATTCTTCAGATCATCAGTCTGGACCGCCGGACGGCCCGTGACGTGATGAGGCCGCGCTCGCAGATGGCCTCCATTTCGGATGATTTGTCCGTCGAAGAAATGATCGCCGCAGCGCGCCAATACAAGCATCGCCGTCTGCCGATTTACGACGAGACACCCGACACCATCGTCGGCATCCTCAACACGCGGGCGCTGTTGCTGGATCCGCAAATCGATCTGGCCGATGCCATCGAATTGCCGTCATTCGTGCCCGAAAGCATGAACCTGTTGCAGTTGCTCAAGAGTTTGCAGCGCCAGCAGCGCGGCCTGGCCATTGTGCTCGACGAATTCGGCGACACAGCGGGCCTGGTGACGATGGAAGACATTTTGGAGGAGATGATCGGCGAAATCCGCGGCGAGGGCGAAGCGCAGGGGTTCGTGATGGAGAAGCTGGGCGAAGGCCGCTGGCGCGTAAACGCGACGATGCGGCTGGAGGATTTTTGCCGTGAATATCCCGAACTGGGTGACGTGCCGGACGTGGACACGATGGGGGGATTGCTGCTGGCACAACTTGAGGTCGTGCCCGGCGTCGGACAATCCGTGGTCCTTCGCGGCCTGAAACTCACGGCCACCGCGGCGGACGAAAGGCGTGTGCGCGAGGTGCTGGTTGAAGCGATCAACCGCAAAGGAGGCCATTGAGGTGGAAAACGGCCCGATCATCGCCGCGGTGATGGCGCTGTCCTTTGCGCTCTCGTTTTTCATGTCGGGCATGGAGGCCGGCGTCTTTGCGTTGAGCCGGCTGCGCATCCGGCAGTGGATGCGCGCCGGCAAACTGCGGGCCAAGGTCCTGCATGGCTATCTGGAAAGGCCGGAAGATTTTCTCTGGACGATCCTGGTCGGCAACACGCTGGCAAACTTTGTGGCGGTGAGTCTGGCGGTGATCGCGCTGCACCTGCGCTTTGGTTCGCGTCCAGTCGTGTTCTGGGGAATTTTTTTGGTCGGCGGTTTTTTCTTCTACGCGATTTGCGAGCTGTTGCCCAAAATGCTTTTTCGCGCCTTTCCGAACCGCCTGTGCCTGGCGCTGGTTGGCCCGTTCCGGGTTGTGCACGCGACAGTTTCGCCGCTGGTGGCCTGGTTGAGCCGCCTTGCGCGCGGGCTGCTGCGTTGGACTGGGGGCCGGACTTTTACCGGCCATTTGTTTGGCACGCGCGAAGAGTTTCGTCTGGTGATGCAGGAATCGGCGCAGGCGTTCACCTCGGAGGAACGGGCGATGATCAACCGCGTGCTCGACCTGCAACATTTGACCGTGGGCCAAATCGCCACGCCGCTGGAAAAAGCGGCGACGGTGACGACGCGGACCCGGATGAGTGAGGCGCTTCGGTTGTGCCGCGAGCGCAACCTGACGCGGCTGCCGGTCTGGCAGGACGAGGACGGTCGCCGGCGCGTGGCCGGTGTGGTGAGTTTGAAGACCCTGCTTTATCAAAGCGACCTGGACGTGAGCAGAACCGCCGGCGATTACGTGAAGCCCGCCCTTTATCTGAACGACGAGATGCGCGTGGAAGAAGCGCTGCGCCGGATGCAGCGGAGTGGCCAGCGACTCGCCATCGTGCTCGGCCGCGACCAGCGCGAAGTGGGCATCGTCAGTTTGCACGACATTCTGAAGTTCATTTTCGGAGAGGTGAGTCTGTGATTTAGAACAACATGCCCGGCGAAACCGTCAGTTCCATCCTGCTCAAACTGCTCGTCCTCAAAGGGAATCGCCGCGCGAAGATCGCCCGGCAGTTGATTGGGAATCTCGACGCCGCCATCAGCGCCACGCAACTGGGCATCACTCTGGCGAGCCTGGGTCTGGGCGTGCTCGTGGAGCCGGTGTTCAACGCGTTGCTGGCGCCGATCTATTCCTGGTGGAAGGTGGAATCGGAAACCGTGCGGCACACCGTGGCGATTCTGGTCGGCTTTTTTACCAACACCTTTTTGCTGATCGTGGTCGGCGAGCTGGCGCCCAAAGCCGTCGCTATTCGCAAGACCGTTTCTGTCGCGCTCTGGACGGCGCCGCCGCTGGTCTGGTTCGGCCGGGTGGCCTATCCGTTCATCTGGCTGTTGAATCACTCGGCGCAATGGTTGCTCGGCCAGCTCGGCGTCGAAACCGCCCGCGAGGCCGAACGCGCGCATTCCGAAGAGGAACTGCGCCTGTTGTTCATGGCCTCCCAGAAGCAATCCGCCGGAACACACTTCGGCCGGGACATCGTTTTGAATGCGCTTGATCTGCGCCGCCGCATCGCCCGCGAGGTGATGCGGCCGCGCCGGGAAATTGTCGCGCTGGACACGGAGGCGACGATAGCCGAATGCCTCGACCTGGCGGAGAAGACCCGCTACTCGCGTTTTCCCTTGAGCGAAGGCGGCGACCTCGACAAAACGCCCGGCGTCGTTCACATCAAGGATTTGTACGCCATGCGCATCAAGGCGCGCACCGGCGCGGACCTGCTGTCGGTGTGTCGCAAGTTGATTTATGTGCCGGAGACCGCGCGCCTGGAAAAACTGCTGCAACTTTTCCTCGAACGAAAACTGCATTTCGCCATCGTCGTGGATGAATACGGCGGCACGGTCGGCATGGCGACGCTGGAGAATATCCTGGAGGAATTGGTCGGCCAGATTCAGGACGAGTTCGACCAGGAGAAGCCGCTGCTGGTGAAAACGGGCGAGCGAACGTGGGAAGTTGACGGCGCGCTGCCGTTGCACGAACTGGCTGAAGTGGTCGGCGAAGCGCTCGCGGAAGAAGGCATCACTACGACGAGCGGGTGGGTGACGCAGCGGCTCGGGGGGTTTCCGAAGCCGGGCGACACGCTCGCGCTCGGCGCTTATGAATTGCGCGTCGAGCAGACGGACGGAATGCGCGTGTCTCGCCTGAGACTCAGGGGCCGTCCGGCGGACGCCGCGTCTTCCAGGATGTCGGACGGCACTTGAACGGCTGCAAAGTTGAAAGCGGTTTTCGAGAGGTTGGTCGTGATCGCGATCATTCAGGGAATGAATTCCTTGAAATCGAAAAGCGTGAAGAAAATCCCGAGCTGGCGTCATCGGGTGGCCCGGTTCTCTTTCCATGAACCGGGTGGGGCGAGACTCCGTCGAGCCCTAATTTTCTGTGCTTTGGAGATCAGGGCTCGACGGAGTCTCGCCCCACCGTTCATGGTCCCAATGCGCGATGCTGGAATCGTGGAGGCTACCCATGGACCCCGGAGAGTGGCACAGGCATCTCGCCTGTTCGGAGCTGCCAGCCGAAACGTGTTCGTGCTTTGCCTTGTTTCCTTAATCGGGATTTGCCGGACTCTCGCGCTCGACCTGAGCAAGGCCGTCGTCTGCTCCCCGCGAACCTTGTCCGGTCCCGAAAAAAAGGCGGTAACAATGCTGGTCGAGGAAGTGGAAAAGCGGACACAGATTCGCTGGGAACGCGCTTCAATCTGGCCGTCCGGGTCAGCGGCGGTGGTTGCGGTTGGCGTGGAATCGGAGTTGAATTCTTTTGCGGGAGAATACGCAGAAGAACTTTCGAGAGATCGGAAACTCGAAGGGCGTGAAGGTTATCGGATTCGCGTCAAACATGGCAAAGGCGCTTCGGTGGTTTTCGTCATTGGCAACGACGCGCGCGGCGTGTTGTTCGGCGTCGGACATTTGCTCCGCAGCCTGCGCCTGAAACCCGGCGCTGTCACGCTACCGGACGATTTCAGCGTCGCGACCGCGCCAGGATACCGGTTGCGCGGACACCAACTCGGTTACCGGCCCAAGACCAATTCCTACGACGCCTGGGACGAGGCACGCTGGGAGCAATATGTCCGAGACCTCGTTGTCTTCGGTTGCAACGCCATCGAATTGATCCCGCCGCGCTCGGATGACGCCGCCGCCAGCCCGCACTTTCCGCTGCCGCCCATGGAGATGATGATCGCCATGTCGCGACTGGCGGACGAGTACGGAGTTTGCGCTCAACGAGTGGGGCGACGTGTTCAAAAAATTGCCGCGCGTTGATGCCGTCTTTGTGCCCGGCGGCGATCCTGGCCACATGCGACCGAAAGTTTTAATGGCACTACTCGAAAAGCAAAACGACAATCTGCACCGTTACCATCCCAAAGCGCAGATCTGGGTGTCGCCGCAGAGCTTCAATCAATCGTGGCTGGATGAATTCATCGACATTCTCCGGAATGAACAGCCTGATTGGCTCAGCGGGGTGGTTTATGGCCCACAGGTTCGCTTGGACATGTCGCAGTTGCGCAGGGCCATCCCGCAAAAATATCCGATCCGCCATTACCCCGACATTACGCACAGCTGGCGCTGTGAATATCCGGTGCCCGACTGGGACTCGGCCTACGCCGCGACGGAAGGCCGCGAGCCGATCAATCCACGTCCTCTCGGTCAGGCGACGATTTTCCGGCTCACGCAGCCGGACACGATTGGCTTTCTGACTTACTCGGAAGGATGCAATGACGATGTGAACAAAACGATCTGGAGCGCGCTCGGATGGAACCCGGACGTGAACGTGACGAACGTGCTGCGCGACTACAGTCGCTACTTCATCGGCGACCAATACGCCGAGGACTTTGCGCAAGGTTTGCTGGCGTTGGAAGGGAACTGGCGCGGCGCGTTGCTCACCAATGAAAGCGTTTTCTCGACGTTAGAGAAGTTTCAAACGATGGAACAGTCCGCCTCGCTGGAACTTCAGAACAATTGGCGGTTCCAGCAGGGGCTTTATCGCGCTTACTACGACGCCTACACGCGCAGTCGTTTGCTTTACGAAACCGGGTTGGAGGACAAGTCGATGACAAAGCTTCGGGCCGCAAAGAACCTGGGTTCACTGGCGGCGATGTCGGAAGCGGAGGCGATCCTGGAGCGCGGCGGGACCAATGGCGTTTCGACACAGTGGCGTGCTCGCGTCTTTGAGTTGGCGGGCGCTCTGTTTCGCAGCATTGGCATGCAGTTGAGTGTGCCGCTTTACAAGGCGGAGGCGGTGGACCGCGGCGCAAACCTGGACAACATGGACGTGCCGTTGAACGATCGTGTGTGGTTGCAACAGCAGTTTGCCGACATTCGTAAGCTGCCCGAGGAAGAGGAACGACTGAAACGCATTGAGGAAATCGTGCACTGGACTGACCCCGGCCCCGGCGGTTTCTACGATGACCTGGGCGATCTGCTGCGCCAACCGCATCTGGTTCGAGGCCCTGGCTTTGACCAGGACCCGGCGTTTCTGCATTCGGCACTGGTTGATTTTGGATTCAAAGG
>QHPA01000214.1 GCA_003218935.1 Verrucomicrobiota bacterium | reverse complement strand
ATTCCGTCGCCCACGATCTGCGAGCCCCGTTGCGCCAGATACATGGTTTATCACAGATCGTGGAGGAGGATTTCGCCTCGCAGATGCCCGCCAAAGCACTGGAGTATTTGAAAAAAATCGGGCAACGGGGCAAAGACATGGGGCAAATGGTGGATGACCTGCTCAAACTGTCCCGGATTGTAAAGCAGGACTTCAGCCGTCAATGGATCGGATTAAAATCCCTCGTTGATGAAGCGATAGCCGGAATCATGTTGGAGACGGAGGGCCGACAAATCGAATGGCGAATAGGCGATCTTCCGTCCGTGGCGTGTGATCCCGGCCTGATGCGGCAGGTGTTCTCCAATTTGCTCTCCAACGCCGTCAAATACACCAGGCCTCGCGACAAAGCCTTGGTTGAAGTGGGGCAAGTCAAGGTCAACGATGAGCTGGCCATCTTCGTTCGTGATAATGGCGTTGGTTTCAACATGGAGTATGTGGACAAATTGTTCGGAGTGTTTCAACGTCTGCACGGTGCTGAAGACTTTGAAGGCACAGGCGTTGGATTGGCCATCGTAGCGCGGGTGATTCACAAGCATGGCGGGCGAATATGGGCGGAGGGAAAAGTGGACAAAGGCGCCACCTTCTACTTCACTCTGGAACAGGGAGAAAAAATCTGACGCTGATCGCGGCAATTTCGCTCGTCCTCGTCGTCTTCAGTTTCAAGGCTTTTCGAGGACGAGGAGGAGGACGACGAACCCCACCTCGAGTGGCACTTCTGATTGTTATCATGGCTCTTGATATATGGGCCGGGTTGATCACACCTACCGATGGCGTCCAACTTGTTCCTCTTTTGATCGTGTCTCGGTAGAAACGTCGTATCGACCCACGAGTTCAGCGTCTATCTATCTGACTCAAGGTTCTGTTTAGCCTGGGCGCGCCTTCGCCAGTCTTCGATCCGCCTTTTTCTTTGCCACGCGCGGAAGATATCGTAGATCAGGTACCCAATGAAGATCAAAGCTACTGCCCCGGCGATCCAGAGTATCATCGACAAGGCGCCTCGGCCCAGCCTTATCGTTGTTGGTGTTAGATTTGGTACTTCATTCATGTTTTCATCCGTCCTATCGGTTCTGAATTGCATGCAGTCAGGCAATGGACTACACGCGCAGGTTCAAGTCATGGGGGCGGCTATGACCTCACGCAACGTAGTGAGCAATTTGTCGGTTGAGTATGGCTTGGTCAAAAAGGCGTGCGGCTTCAATTGAGCAACCTCGGCTTTTGACCCCAGCCCACTGACGCAAACAACTTTCACCTGCGGTTGGATTCTTCGCAGTTCCTGAACCAAAGCGGCTCCGTCCATGACTGGCATCATCATGTCCGTGACCACTACGTCGATTTCCCTGCCACTCTGTTCATATAGAGCCAACGCCTCCGCGCCATCACGCGCCGTCAAGACCCGAAAGTTAAAGGCTTCCAGCATTTCCCTGGTGATCTCCAAAAGCGCGGCTTCATCCTCAACCAATAAGACGGTTTCACCGCGCCCCATCTCCACGGCGGGCAATCCCATCCTGACAAGGCCCGTGTCCTCCGTGCGCGCCGCAGGCAGATACACGCTGAACACTGTTCCCCGGCCCACCTCGCTAGTCAGTTCAATGAACCCGTGATGGGTTTGAACTATGGCCATTACGGTCGACAGCCCAAGGCCGGTGCCTTTACCTGGCCCTTTGGTGGTGAAAAATGGCTCATATATCTTATCGAGCAATTCAGTCGGAATGCCGCTACCGGTGTCCGCCACACTCAACACAACATATTTCCCTGAGACTGGCTCCGCCAATCTCGCGGTCTGCTTGTTTTCCAGGACGACGTTGGCTGCCTCGATGAGAAGTGTCCCGCCGTTCGGCATGGCATCGCGGGCATTGAGGCAAAGATTCAACAACACCTGATGAAGCTGAGTCGCGTCGCCGTTGATCGGATAGAGGTTCCCGGCCACGTCGTTCTCGATTTGAATGGAGCGGGGGAAAGTGTCGCGCACCAGTTTCACCATCTCGTGTAACAGGTGTTTGACTTGGAGAACCTTCAATTCGCCGCTCGCTCCACGGGCAAACGAAAGGATTTGTTTGACCATCTCCGCTCCGCGTTGGGCGCTGGCTTTGGCCAGGTCGAGCATCTCCCGGACCTCCGGGTCGGCCAACTTGTCCCGCAGCAACTCCGTCACGATCAGGATCGGGGCCAGCACGTTGTTCAGGTCGTGAGCAATCCCGCCGGCCAGCGCCCCGATGCTTTCCATCCGTTGGGTGCGAAGAAATTCCGCCTCAATCCGTTTCTTCTCGGTGATGTCCGTGTCGATCACCAAAATTGACTTGGGCTGGCCCGCGTCGTTGCGTAGCAGTGTCCAATGGCTTTCAACAATGATCTCCCGCCCACCTTTACGAACCTTGTGCAATTCCCCCTGCCATTCATCCCGCGGAATCAACTCCTGCAACGCCTCCAACGGACGCGTTGATCCACCTGGAACGAGCAGGTCGTTAACGTTCTGGCAGACCGCCTCCTGAGCACTCCAGCCATACAGTCGCTCCGCGCCCTTGTTCCAGTAGAGAATGCGCTGTTCCATGTCCGTGACGCAAATGGCATCACGGGCCTTGTCCAACAGAGCGGCTTGTTCTCGAATTCTTTCTTCGCCCTGTCTCCGCTCCACCCGTGCCTGCGCCTGCTCGACCGCCCGTTTCACAGATGCCCCCAGCCGCGACAGCCGATCTTTGAGGACGTAATCGGTGGCGCCGCGCTTGAGCGATTCCACGGCTGCTTCCTCGCCGATGGTGCCGGAGACGAAAACGAACGGTAGTTCCGGCCTTTTCTGCCCGGCAATGGTCAAGGCCGACAATCCGTCAAAAGAGGGAAGGGTGAAGTCGGAGATGATTAAGTCGAATTGCTCCCGCTCGAGTGCTGCTTCAAACGCCTCCCGTGTTTCCACCCTCTTGATGGCGCAATCGACCGCCTGTCGTTCCAGCGTCGCCCGCAAGAGTTCCGCGTCGGGCGCGCTGTCTTCCAAATGGAGAATCCGCAAGGCGGCCATACGACTCAGGGAAAAGCAGGTCGTTTTGCGATTTCGGGCGACTCGTTTGCGAGCGCCCAAACACAGCCGAGGCACTGCTCGCTTTGGATGCGCCTGACGTATCTTCTCATGGAGAATGACGCTGGTTCAGCTTTCCTGTCTCTGCCCCAAAGAGGCTGCCGCGCTATCGAGCGCGCAGCAGCCTATTTCCCTCCCCGATACCTTGCTACCGCCATGCCGCTTCCGATTTAGTTCCCAAAACCTCCTTGAGAGCTCTCACGGCAATCGGATTTGCGCGGATTCGATCATGGCTCTGGCAGCAGCCCAATGGCTGGCGTCTTCGCTGCGAAGGTCGCAACAAAAATTGAACGTGGCGTTTGCATTATTGCACGCAGCAGGTCTTCAGTTGTAAACGGCTTATACGAACGGGCAGCGCCCGATCTTTCAAAAATTCTGAAATTTTTTGAACCAGGCACGGCGTACCAACCCGGTATTCGGACAAAACCGATATTCGTTGAAAGAAGCGGGCATTTCCTTACGTATTAGAATCTAAAATCGAAATCAGCCGCCGAACGTGATGAATGCAGAGGATGAATTGATTCCTACGCGCGCCTCTTTGTTGGGCCGTCTGAAAGACTGGAAAGACGAAGCAAGTTGGAAGGTTTTTTTTGAGACGTATTGGAAACTCATCTACAACGCGGCGATCAAAGCCGGGCTGACGGATGCGGAAGCCCAGGACGTGGTCCAGGAAACCGTGATTTCGGTGTCCAAAAGCATGCCCAGCTTTGAATATGATGCCGTGGGCGGTTCCTTCAAAAGCTGGCTTCTGAAACTGACGGCCTGGCGAATCGTGGACCAGAAAAGGCGCAGAAACGTCAGGCCTGCTCAGCGGCGGTCAGATTCCACAACCCGGACGGCGACCGTGGAGAGGATAGCTGATCCAGCGGAATCAGACCTGGAAGCGATCTGGAATGAGGAATGGGAAAAGAACCTGATGAACGCCGCCATTGAGCGGGTCAAACGGGCCGTCGATGCAAAGCAGTACCAGATTTTCGACCTCTACGTGCTCAAGAATTGGCCGGCTGGAAAGGTCGCCAGCACGCTCAAAGTCAATCAGGGTCGGGTGTACCTGGCCAAACATCGAATCGGGACAATGATTAGAAACGAAATCAAACACCTGCGAACCAAGCCGCTTTAATTTCAGTGAAAAGTACGAATAGTAAGGGAAAAAAGCGAGTCTGGAGGTTGCGTGAATTCATCCCCCGGCAACCTGAAAATTTTCAAGAGTACACCTTCGCTTCCGCTCAGCCCATGAATGAAACGAGGAGAAAGATCCTGCGCAAGCTACTGGGCCGATTGTGTCGGCAACGCGATAGCGATGAAGCACAGATTTGATCCAGCAGAACGGGGGAATAAAACACGCCTCGCAACGCATGTGTTGTCGAGGCGACCGACGACCATCAACCTCAACCGACGCCAACCATGCCCACGACAACCAGACCTGTCCAACAGCCCAAACCTCAACCCGGTTTCAGCCCGAAACCC
Organism: Verrucomicrobiota bacterium; assembly: GCA_003218935.1. Taxonomy (GTDB): domain Bacteria; phylum Verrucomicrobiota; class Verrucomicrobiia; order Limisphaerales; family AV2; genus AV2. Next base: position 4,529 of record QHPA01000214.1, on the reverse strand, counting down.
GCTCCTCGCAAACCTCGGACCGTGACGGTATCAGGTACCTCTCCCAGCCCAAGCCTGAGTCCTGAACCCATCACTGGAAGTCTGGGAGGAAGTCCTGGAAGGAAGCCCGTAAGGCGTTGATCGGGCAGAGTTGACCCCGACCGAGGTATCCGAACCGCAAATAGTTGACCTGCTTGCGCTCGGGGCTGGGCGAAATGATGTCGCCATGCGAAAATTGATCCTGAAGAACGGATTCTCGCCCGGAGATATCGTGATGTTGACGGCGGCGGTGCGGGATTTGCATTACTGGTACCCCGGCCAGTTTTTGACGGACGTACGCACCCGCTGTCCCGATTTATGGGAGAACAATCCCTACATCAGGCCGCTTGCCGAGAGTGATCCCGAGGCGGAAGTGATCGATTGCAATTATCCCCTGATCGACCAGTGCAACGAGGAGCCTTATCACTGCTTGCATGGGTTCATCCACTTTTTAAACCAGCGCCTCGGCCTCAACATCAAGCCCACGGCTTTTAAGGGGGACATTCATCTCTCTGATTTGGAACGGTCGTGGTACTCCCAAGTGCACGAGGTGACCGGAGAGGACACGCCCTTCTGGATCATTGCTGCGGGGGGCAAATATGATGTGACGATCAAATGGTGGCAGACAGAGCGCTATCAGAGGGTCGTCGATGATTTTCGCGGAAAGATCCTGTTCGTCCAGGTGGGTGAGTTCGGGCACCACCATCCGAAGCTGGAAGGGGCCATTGATCTTCGCGGGCAAACGAACCTGCGCGAGTTAGTGCGGCTTGTTTACCATTCGCAAGGAGTGCTGTGTCCGGTCACGGCCCTCATGCATCTGGCCGCCGCTGTGGAGGTCAAAGGGCGCAAGTCAAGGAGGCGGCCGTGCGTGGTGGTCGCCGGTGGCCGCGAGCCGGCCCACTGGGAAGCGTATCCAAATCATCAATTCATTCACACCAACGGCGCTTTACGCTGCTGCGCGAAGGGCGGGTGTTGGAAAGACCGGGCAGTGGCGCTGGGTGACGGAGACAAACGCGACCGGCCAGATCACTTGTGCGTGGATGTGGTCGATGGATTGCCGCGGTGTATGGATATGATCACGGCCGACGAGGTCATTCGTCGCATAGATTTCTACCATCAGGGGGGAACCTTGAATTACCTTTCACCGCGGCAACGCAAGGGGGCAGAAAGGGGGATCGTCGCCACGGCGAAGAATCGCTACGATGATCAGCCGTTGACGCTTCACAACGCCGGGATGGCATGCGAACGGCTCATCCGAACGATACCGGATTATCCTGGCTGTTACCGAGGCAGAGGCATTGTCATTTGTGGCGGTGGAGTCCGATACTTCACCAATGCCTGGGTGTGCATCAACATGCTGCGGTGGTTGGGGTGCCGCTTGCCGGTTCAGCTCTGGCATCTGGGGGCGCGCGAAATGGACAAAGAAATGAAGGACCTTCTTGCGCCGCTCGGCGTGGAGTGTGTTGACGCCTGCAAAGTGAGGAAGAGGCACCCCATGCGGAAGCTCGGAGGATGGGAGCTCAAACCATACGCCATCCTGCATTGTCCATTTGAAGAAGTACTGTTCCTGGACGCGGACAACGTTCCTGTTATCAGGCCGGAATTCTTATTCCAGGCGCCTCAGTATCAGGCTACTGGAGCCATTTTTTGGCCTGACTACGGACGTTCCCCGAAGGCGCGACCGGTCTGGAGGAGCTGCCGTCTGCGGCGGCCGAAAGAACTGGAATTTGAGAGCGGCCAGATCGTCGTGGACAAGCGGCGGTGTTGGAAGGCGCTGCGGTTATGCGTGTGGTTCAATGAAAACTCGGACTTTTACTATCAGTACTTGCACGGAGACAAAGAAACCTTCCATCTCGCCTTCCGGAAGTTGAAGAAGTCTTATGCGCTGGTGGACAAACCGATCTATTCTCTCACCGGCACAATGTGCCAGCACGATTTTCAAGGGAACCGAATCTTCCAGCACCGCAACACCGACAAGTGGAATCTTTTTTTGTTGAACAAGCGGGTGCCGGGTTTTCAGCACGAGGATCAATGCCGGAAATATGTAAGACAACTGCAGCGACAGTGGGACGGGCGTATTGGTTCGTTCAGGAACTTGATTCCGAGAAGAACTGTACCGCTATCTCGTTCCCCGATTATCAGAGCCGTGATGATTTCTTGTCCTGAACGAGCTGATTTCCCGGAAAAGGAGAAGATTATCGCGAGCGCCAGACGCAAACTGCGTTGCGCGCCCTGCAGTGGAGTCTGGCTACAGACGCCGATTACATTCTGTTTCTGGAAGACGACCTCGCATTTAACCGGCACCTCCGACACAATCTCGAGCACTGGCGGCCGCTCAGGCATCGAGAAATCACCTTGGCCGGATTGTATAACCCTCGGCTTCGGGAATCGGCTATTGACCTCCAAAACCAGGCAGTCATCGTGGAGCCCTATGCCATTTTTGGAAGCCAAGCCTTCCTGATATCCAAGGCCACAGTGCAATACCTCGTACGCCATTGGAACCAAGTGGAGGGAATGCAGGACATCAAAATTTCACGACTGGCAGGCCGCCTCAGGTATCCGATCCTCTACCATTGCCCGTCGCTGATCCAGCATGTTGGAAAGTCAAGTATTTGGGGCGGTGCCTTTCATCAAGCCGCGGATTTTGACGCGTATTGGAAAGCTTAAGGATCGGCGCTTTCCTGTAGCCGCCGATCAGCAAAAAGACTTTGCGTTGGTTTCCTGGTCGTCGTTAATCTTGCAAGGTCATGCCTCCTCAACGCGAAGTCGAAGTTAGTTCGGAGGCAGAGACTGTTTCCGTCCCCGACCACGAGTTGATTCAGGTTATCGGTCGGGGCAGCTATGGGGAAGTCTGGCTGGCTCGCAACCTGATGGGAGTGTATCGGGCGGTCAAGGTGGTTTATCGAAAGACCTTTGGACACCAGCGCCCCTTCGAGCGGGAACTGGCCGGCATCCGGAAGTTTGAGCCTATTTCACGTTCTCACGAGAGTTTCATCGACATCCTGCACGTCGGCCACAACGATAAAAACGGTTATTTCTATTACATCATGGAGTTAGGGGATGATACAAAGACCAGCCAAACGATCAGCCCTGATTTCTACGTTCCCAAAACCCTGGCTAAAGAAGTGGCCTTGCGTGGAAGACTGCCGCTGGAGGAATGCGTGCGGCTTGGCCTTTCGTTAAGCAGCGCGCTGGATGTTCTCCACAAACACGGTCTGGTTCACCGCGATGTCAAACCCTCGAACGTCATCTTCGTTAACGGCGTGCCAAAGCTCGCTGACATTGGGTTGGTGGCCGACATCAATGAAGCCAGCTCGTACGTCGGCACCGAGGGATTCATTCCACCTGAAGGGCCCGGCAGCGCCCCGGCCGACGTTTACAGCCTGGGCAAAGTCCTTTACGAAATCAGCACTGGCAAGGATCGGCATGATTTTCCCGAACTGCCGACGCAGTTGGATGGAACAGCAGACCTCGATCGTTTTGTCGAGCTGAACGAAGTCATTCTGCACGCCTGCAAGAATGATGTGGGCAAACGGTACCAGACTGCCTGGGATATGCACGCGACCTGGTAGTGCTGGCCAATGGCAAGTCCGTCAAGCGACTCAAACTGCTCGAAAAACGATTGGCCAACCTTAAGAGGATGGCCAGCATCTCCGCCATCGTCATTGTCGTTTTGGCAGCCGTCCTTTTCCAGGTCTATCGAGAATGGAGTTTTGCCCGCGAAGGTCGACAGCGACAGATCGGTGCAGAAGTGGCTTACGGGACACGGGCTATGCAGGAAGGTGATCTCCTGAAGTCGTTGCCCTCATTTGCTGCGGCGTTGAGTTTGGACCGCGGTAATTCCGATCGCGAGAAAACCCATCGCCTGCGACTCCGCGCGGTTTTGGAGCAGACGCCCAAACTGGTTCAGATGCGGTTCGGCGACAAACAGGTCAACGAAGCTTTGTTCAGCCCCGATGGCGAACGAATCCTCATCATCGAATCGTTTGGTGAGGCCCGGGTTCTCGATGTCACAACGGGCGAACTCATCGGTAACCCCTTCGGGCCACGCGAAGGGCTGGCAGGCGGAGCCTGGGATCCCAACGGACGATGGATCGCGACTGCCAGCTACGACGGAACCGCCTGTGTCTGGGACCCGAACACGGGAGAGCGATCATTGGTGCTGTCGCATCCCGATCGCGTTTTCAGTGTCGCTTTCAGTCCCGATGGCTCTCGGATCGTCACCGGGTGCAAGGATAACATTGCTCGCATCTGGAAATTCGGCGCCGGGAAGGAGGAACTGGAGCTTAAGCGCCACACTGGCCCGGTTCTCTATGCCACCTTCAGCCACGACGGCAGGCTGGTTGTTACCGCGAGCCGCGATAGTACAGCACAAATCTGGAATGCAGCCGACGGCAAACCCATTGGGCCGCCCCTGCAGCATCAGGGCTGGGTTCACTCCGCTTGTTTTAGTCCGGATGACCGGAAGGTTGTGACCGCTAGTGACGATTACAAAGCCAGCGTGTGGGAAG
>QHPA01000213.1 GCA_003218935.1 Verrucomicrobiota bacterium | reverse complement strand
TCGCTGACCACGAGATAGCGTTGTGCGTCGGAAGGCTGGCCCGGGTAACTCGTCGTGTTGTTCGTCGCGCCAGAAGCATCGATGAGAGTGAGCGTTTCCCCGAGACTGGAAAGATGCCCTTTGTAGCCGCCCTGCACGAAAAGCCCCTCACCGCCTTTGGGTGAGACGGTCCGGGCCCGGAACGCCGCACTGCTCGGACAGAGGTAGAGGGCGCCGTTCGGCGGCAGGACTGTGCCGGGCGTGAACGTGTGCTCGACTCCACCGGTCAGCCGCCAGTCCGAAATATCCACCGCGATCGGGTTGTGATTCAACAGTTGAATGAATTCGGCGTCCTGGTTTCCCGACGCGGGACTGACCTCGATCGCGCCGAAGTCGATCACCGGTTGAACGGGGTTCGTCCCAGCAAGCGTGCCGCCATAGAGCTCCGGCAGGATGATCATGTCGCTGCTGCCGACGCTGTCGTTAAGGCCCTGGATCGCGAGGATGTTCCGTCCGGCCCGCAGATCGGCTTTTTTGGCCGTCACATCGTAGACGTCGAAGACCGTCGCATTGGCTTCATGCTGCGCGGTCGCGGCGGAGTTCCATTGGGGTGAGACCGGGGCATTGGCCGAGGCCAGCACTGCTCCATTGAGAAAGGCCACGAAACCGTCATCGAATTTCATTCGCAGTTCGAGCCGGTCAAAGGCGGCCGGATCGGCGACGTCGAACTCGATGCGGATATAGACGCTGTTGTTACTCCGCATTGGGGTGTCCACGTTCAGGCCGATGAGCGATCCATAACCGGTGTCACGCTCGTAGCCGACGCCCGTGGCGCCACTGATCCACGCGGCGGTATTGCCGCGACGATCAGCGGTGTGTAATTGTAGGTCGAACTGGCCGTTTGTGGTTGTGGGATTTCGCCGCCTTTGCCGGCGATCTGCGTGTTGTAGATGTAATTGCGCCGCGCGGGTAGATACTCGGTCTTCCAGCGCTGGATGGCTTCGGCCATTGTTTCCACGGCCGGATCAGTATTCGTGTAGGACACGGTGGCGCCGCCTTGCAGCCAGGAACCCCATTTCTCAAAATCACGCCGGGCGTCGGACGGCACGATCCCCGGCGGATCGATGAGCGCCGACTGCTCGTTGAGCCGCCGCTCATAATACAATTCGCTTTCCGGCGTTCCTGCCGCGGGCGGTGGCTGAAGGAAACGGTCGGTCAACGTGCGGATGCGCCGCATAATCATGGCTCGAGTGGCCGGAGCCGCGAAGAGTTCAGCGACCAATCGGACGGCATCGCCCGTGATCACGAATCCATCGGTATAGAGCCTGTTGTCGAAATAAGTGTCCTGCGTGTTCCAGGTGCGGCCCTGCGAAAGGTCGAGGTCCCACGGCAAAATAGCCCACTCGTCGCTCCGCCCGGTGTCGCGGTAGATATACCAGTTTTTGCGCTGCATATCGATGTTCCGGATAACCGAGTTGGCGGCAAGCAGGTCGACGCAGCGTGGAATGTCGATGTTGTCGTAGAGATAATTATTCAGGGCTGTGCCCGTTAAAGCGAGGCCATCGATCAGCGCCTGGAGATCGCTGTTGTTCTCGGTTTTGCGAGTCTTCTTCTCCACGCCGGAGGTGCCGGTGTCTCCGGCGCTTTTGTTCAGTGTGTTTGCGTAAACCTTGTAAAGGGCGCCGTTCCTGTTCAGGCCCGCGCGGTCCAGGTAATCCTCATTCCCGCGTTCGACGAAATCCGCCGTGCTGAAAAAAATTCCGTTTTGTTGAACGCGCGCCGTGTTGGCCAAATGCGCGGCAACGCCAGATTCGCGCATCACTTCGTAGGCCAGCACGTGGCGCACCTTCGATTTGTCCGCCCAATTGGTGAGCAGATCGATACTGGACTCGATCGGGGCGTTCGTGCTCCAGCGGAAGCGCTGAGTGCGATTGAAATATATGTTGTAGCTCTTCTTTGGGAAGCTGGCGGTGGACTGCCCGTGCAAGCTGAACAACACGTTGTCGTAAAACTCGCCATCGTAATAAACCGCGCCGCGCGACCCGGCGTCGGTGCCGGCTCCACCGGGGTTGCTGGTGAACCAGTGAAACACCGGCAGAGCGGTTTGCACGCCGGTGTCCTGCGTCACCGTGCCGAAATACTGATGGGAGTCGAGCGGATCGCGGTAGGCCGGCTCTTTCGTTTCGGTGCCTGTGGTGTCCGTGGCGACGAATCGCCAGCGCGTCATTTCCCCCCGCGCAAACGCCGCGCCTGGAATAATCGCCGTCCAGATGCCATCGCCCGCCGTCGCATCGCCGCCGGTGCCATCGTCGGTCATCGCCACCACGGCCTCGGCGGCAAACATCCGGCGGTAGTAAAGCTTCACCGTCGCCACCGGATCGTTGGCCGGATGAACGGTCGCGGTGATGGTCAACGGACCGGCAACTGGGGGCGGCGGATTTTTTACCACCGCGCCGAAAATCGGACCAGCGCGGGTGCCGCTGGCATTGGGAGCGCCGGGAGTGGGGGTGGAGAAGAAACTCCAGGCCGGGGACGATGCTGGCTCGCCGAGACCAAACGATACGTTCTCGAACTGCGGCGGGTAGGAGGGCGCGAAGGCGCTGACCACCGTCACTCCGTCCGGCGCCACCAACGCCAGGTACTCGCCATCCGCCGAGAGTTGGAAATCCGTGTGCGGCCGGCCCGCCGGATCAAGGCGATTTTTCCCCGAGGCGAAAACGACCAGATAAGCGCCGGGGTTCAGCGTCACGGCGGGAAATGTCCACTTGCCAAGGTTGGCTGCGTTGTCCGTGAGATGGTAGCCCGCCAGCGAGATCGGGGTGGTGTCCGGATTCTGAATTTCAATCCAATCGGAAAATTCACCGTCCTCGTCAGCCAGCGTGGAAACATTCGCGGCCATGAATTCGGTGATGAGCGGAGCGCCGAAGCAGGTTATGGCGGGCGCCAAAGCCAGCCAAAGGAACAGCCGGAGACAAGAGGAGCACCGCATGATTTCAGACACGCAATTGATTACTGCTTAACCCGGTCAAAAGCAAGTTTGCTGCCATGTCGCGTTTGATTTTGCCTGCCGGAAATCATGCGCCTCACCCGAATGGGCCGGTGTCCGCCGGTCCGCTGATTTCCGCCTTGCCCCTCGGCGCCCGCCGGTGAAGCCGAGAAATATTACAACGACGCGGACGAGCTGGCATCGCTCGATGACCAGATTGAAAAGCTGATCGAAGAAAAAAGAGATTTGAGCGGAGGATTGAATGAAAAGAACGTTTCACGGGAGGGCCGGCATGTTGCCGGCCCTGACTCGAGGGCGCGCGGCACGCGGGCCCTCCCAAGCCTGGAATAAGTGCGAGAAACTCACCTTCCGCCATGCCCGCACGCGAATTGGAAATACCTTTGAACCCGACGCGCTCAATGACTCTGCTGCCGCAACAATGCCGCGTGGATGCGGGCCACGTCGCCCATGTAGCCGTCCACCTTGAATAGCTCAGCCGCCTGGAAGATGTGTTCCCGCGCCATCTTCTCGTTGCCCGCCACGTCGAAGTAAAGCCCGAGATAAAAATGGGCGTAGAACGTCCGCTCGTTCAGCTCAGTCGGCGACGCTTTGCCCGCGGTGGCGGCTTTCATGACTTCCTCAGCCGAACCTCTGCCTGCGTAGAGCGCGTAGATCTGCATCATCGGCACGCGCGGATCGTTCTCCACCTTCAAAAGCGACGCGCGCGACTTGTCGATGCCCGAACTGCGGGCGACGCAGAGGAAATGCCACACGGCATTTTCGACGTCGTTGCGGTTTATCGTCTGGTGCAACTCGAACTGTCGCCGGCCATCTTCGTAGCGGCCGGCGTAATAGAGCGCGATGCCGCGCTGCCAGAGCTTCGGCGCCTGGTCGGGCGCGAGATCAAGGAACCTGTCGAAGTCGCCGGCCGACTCCTTGATGTGACCGAGTATGAAGTTCTCTGCTCCGCGGTGGTAGTAGGCCAGGGCCAGCGACGGGTCGAACAGCAACGCCCGATTGAAATCGCTCATCGCCTTCTGAACCTGGCGCATCTCGGCGTAAAATCGTCCGCGCACGTAATAGGCCCTGGCATTCTTCGGCTCCGCTTCAATCGCATTGTTCGCCAGCTCAATCGCGTTTTCCCTCATTCCTTTGGCAAAGGAGACGCCGGCCTGCTCCAACAACTCATCGACGCTGACCTCGGCGCCTTTCGCGGCGAACGCCAGAACAAAAACCGCCAGATAAAGCGGAAATGAAAAGAGCGGCAAGATTTTCATGGCCATTGGTTATCCTGCCGCGTGATTTTGAGCAAGCGATTTGGTTCGCTCAATTTGGCGCCGTCGCGGCCCGGGCAAAAATTCGCCGGCCGGTGAACCTTTTGCCTTCGGCGGCAGTAAATAGACTCCGTCGAGCCCTGACTTGTTCTTCCTGCGGAAAACAGGCTAATTTCTATCGCTGGGAGATCAGGGCTCGACGGAGTCTCGCCCCACCAGTCCATGGCACCCAAGCGCGGACAGACCCGCCTTGCCTTCTGTCAAGTCTCCCTCAGTCCCGCGGCGATTGGCAACCGCGCGGCGCGAATCGCCGGGAAAAGTCCGCCCAGCAAACCGATGGTCGCCGCCCACAGAATGGCGTTGAGGAGGAGTTTTGGCGTGACGGCGAAGGCGAATGCGATCTGGCTCCAGGTCTGAAAGTTCATCGTGGCGGCGCCATAACCGTCAAACGCCAGATAAGCTCCCAGTCCGCCGATAACTCCGCCCGTCAGCGCCAGCGCCAGGGATTCAATCAACACCGAGCAAACGACCGGCGCGGCCCCAAAGCCAAGCGCGCGCAGCGTCGCGATCTCCCGCCCGCGCGATGCGACGGCATTGTACATGGTGTTGAGCGCGCCCAGCAAGGCGCCCAGCGCCATCATCAGGGCAATCACCGTTCCAATCCCCGTGATGAAGTTGGTCGTCATCGTGGATTGATCGGCGTAAAACTCAGCCTGGCGCACGACCTTCACCTTGATCTGGGGATTGGACGTGAGCGCGTCCTTGAATTCCTGGAACTTGTCCGGCGACACGAGTTGTGCGTAAACCGACTGATACGAGTCACCCCGTTGGTAGGCCTGTTGCAGCACTGTAGTGTCCGTCCATAGTTCCGACTCCGCCACGCCGCCCCCGGCGGAAAACACACCGACGACATTCCACTCGGTTTTGCCGAGTTTGATTGTCTTGCCGACGTCGAGCCCGGCGAACTCCCGGGCGGCAGCCACGCCGGCAATGACCTCGTTGCGTCCGCGCTCGAACATGCGCCCTTGCGTAACCGTCACGTTCCCGCGCACCGTTGGCGCGGCGGCTTCCACGCCGCGAAAGGGAACGTTGGCGTCGGTGCCAGTGGATCGCTTGGGAACGTCAATGATCACGAACAGTTCGGCGGACGCCACAGCGGCGCCATTTTCCCGCGCCACGCCAGGAGCGTCCTTGACGACCCGGGCCACATCCCGCCCCAGACCGCTGGACATTTCGTTGTTCGCCCCGTCGCGCAGGACGATCGCAATGTCGTCCCGGCCCGTTGACGTGACCGCCTTGCGGAATCCTTGGGCAATGGACAGAACTCCCACGAACACCACCACGACGCCGGCAATGCCGGCGGTGGCGACAATGGCCGAGCCTTTGCGGCGCGGAATGGTGCACACTCCGAACCATGTCACGGATGCGATTTGAGAAAGCCAATTCATGTTTATCCTTCCCGGCGTAGCGCTTCAGCCAGGCGCAGGCGCATCGCCTGAAGCGCCGGTAAAATCCCGGCCACAAAGCCGAGTGCGAGAGCCAGCACCGCGCCGATGATCAGGTCGCGTTCCGGAATAAAAAAAAGTGGGAAATACTGGCGGATGAAACCCGCCTGCCCCAGTCCCGTCACCACGAGCCAGCCGAACGCCAGGCCCGCCAGCCCGCCCAGCACGCTGATGACCAGCGATTCGCCCAGGACGACGCCGAGCACGAGTTCGTTGGTAAAACCCACTGCCTTGAGCACGCCCAGTTCCTGAGTCCGTTCGCGCACGGACTGCGCCATGGTGTTGCCGGCGACCAGCAGGATGGTGAAGAAGACGGCTCCGAGGATCGCCGTGACAATGGTCCCGATGTCGCCGATCTGTTGGGCGAAACCTTGAAACATCGCGCCTTCCGTCTCCGCTTTGGTTTCGGCGGGTGAATTGGCGAACTCCGCGTCAATCGCGGCGGCGACCTCCATGGCCTGCTTGGGATCATTCACCCTCACCTGGTACCAGCCGACCAGCCCCGTGCCATAGGACCGCGCTTCGTCGAAGTAGTCATAACGGAAAAAGAAACCGGACGTGTCGGTGGTCTTTTTTGCTCCATCGTAGATGCCAACGATGTCGAACTCCCACGCGCCACCGCTCTTGGATTGCACGAAGGGCGAAGTCAACGGCACCCGATCACCAATTTTCCATTTGAACCGTTCAGCCAACCTCCGGCCTACGATCGCTCCGGTGCGCGTCTTGAGCCACGCTTCCTTCTGGCTTTGCGGCAGGATGATTTCGGGGTTCATCGGCAGAAACAAGTCAGGCTCGACGGGAAAGGTGCCAAACTGATTCTTGGGATCCTGGTAGATGCCACCAAACCATGTTGTGTGGGAGATCGCGGAAACCCCGGGGATCCGGGCCATCCGCACCATATAGGCGTACGGCAGAGGCTGGATAAACGAGACGCGATGACGCACGATCAAACGGTTGGCGTCGGCCATAACCACGCCGCCGGCGAGCGCGAGCTTGAGCGCGCTTAACAAACTGAACAAGACAAACGCGACCAGGACCGACAACAGCGTCAGGATCGTCCGCAGTTTCTTTCGCTTCAGGTTGCTCCAGATGAGGAAGAGAAATTTCATTCCGGCTTCTCCTTGAAAAGCTGGCCCTTGTCCAGATACACGGTCCGCTTTGCGCGCGCGGAAGCGTGCGGGTCGTGCGTGACCATGACGATGGTCTTGCCGTGCTCGCGGTTGAGCGCCTGCAACAGGCCCAATATCTCGTCGCCCGACTTCCGGTCAAGATCGCCGGTCGGTTCGTCGCACAGCAGGATGGTCGGGTCAGTGATGATCGCGCGCGCGATGCCGACGCGTTGTTGTTCGCCGCCGGAAAGCTGACGTGGATAATGCCGCGAGCGTTGGTTCAGGCCCACCGCGGTCAAGGCGGTCTCCACGTGCTGCCGCCGCTCAGCCTTTGACAGAGGGGTCAGCAACAACGGCAGTTCGACATTGCGCTCGGCAGTCAGGACCGGCAGCAGGTTGTAAAATTGGAACACCAGGCCCACGTGCCGCGCGCGCCAGGCAGCCAGTTGGCGATCGGACATCTCATCGATGCGTTCGCCGCCGATCTCAACTGTCCCGTTCGTGGCGCGATCCAGGCCCCCCATCAGATTCAGCAGCGTGGACTTGCCGGAACCCGACGGTCCCATCAAGGCCAGAAACTCGCCTTTGGGCACCTCAAGGTTCAATCCCGACAACACATGGATCTCTTCCGACCCACGGTGAAAGACTTTCTCGACGTCCTTGACACGGACGAGAACTCCATCGCTTGTGCTCATTTTTTTACCTCCGATACTCGGGCCCCCTCCGCCAGATCGGCCGGCCCCTCGATCACTACTTGTTCACCGCCGCTCAATCCGGCGGCGATGGTCACTTCATTGCCATTCTTTGCTCCAACCGTCACCG
>QHPA01000212.1 GCA_003218935.1 Verrucomicrobiota bacterium | reverse complement strand
CACATGGCCGTCGCAAAAGGTGACGTTGGCTTTTTTAGCATGGCGGAAGTGGCCGTTGGGATAATTAACCGTGTTATCCACATAATACCACTCTTCAAGCATCGGGTTGCTGTGGGAAGCGGGTGCTTGAAAGTCATTCACTTGGGCAGCGTCCGCAAACAAAGCCATTTCTGTTGGTTGCTTGATTCGTTCGCAATTTATCGGCGGCAGGCTGGGGCCGGTGGAGAGGTAATTATCGTAACCGTAACTGAACACCACATTGGTGGCTTTCAACTTGAATTGCGCCACCGTGGAGTTGAGTGCCGGGCAAAGCCGGACATTACTGCCATTGAGATAGGGAAATAACTTTCCGACCGTCAAGTCAAACGGTCGCGCGCCTTCTGGCCCCGGCCCGATCCAGCCGAACCAATATGTCTGTCCACCGTTGGTCGGAGCATATAAACAATTGAAACAATTCCCCTCGTTATCGCCCCAGTATAACTGCGTGGCGATGCCAAGTTGGCGCAGGTTGCTCGTGCATTGAGCGCGCCAGGCGGACGCTTTGGCTTTAGCCAGTGCCGGCAACAGCATCGCCGCCAAAATCGCGATGATGGCAATGACGACAAGCAGTTCCATCAGTGTGAAGGCGTGTCGCTTCACGGTTTTTCGGCGCGGACGTGTTCAACTGCTTTCGCCAAACACCCAGGACATAGGCAATCGGCGCCGGGTGCGGTGGATGGCGGAAGCGGCGGAAAATCATCGCACCAACAGCCGCCCATTTTGCACTCGAACGCTTGGCCGCATTCGGAACAAGTTTTGATTCGCATTTTGGATGCGCGGGAATTTGATGTTGGAATCGAGCGAAAGGCATCGTCCGGGCCATTCCAGTCAAATAATTCCGGGTGGATCAAGTGAGCCAAAAGTTCTGTTCCATCAACGACGCGCGGGCCGGGTCGCGCGAAATAAGAATTTGCGTCCACGGCATAAACCCGTCCGCTGCGAACCGCCGGAAGTTCCCTCCAGTCCAACTGCGCTTCCAGATGCGAAACTTGTTCGAGCGCTTTCTCAAGATTGAACCCGCACGGCGAGAAAATCAGGATTTCAGGCGACCATTTCAAAACGTCCGTCCATTGGATACGGACGGAATCCGTTCCCTTGCGCGCCAACTCGTCAATGCCGCCAGCGAGTTGAACCATTTCCGGCACCCAATGTCCGGCGCAATAAACTGGATCAGCCCATTCCATGCAGACCACGCGGGGACGATGGGAAATATTTTTGGCCTGCTCGGCGATGTTTTCCAATCGTACGCGGCGTTCGGCGATGAATGTTTCGGCTGCGTTTGAACGTCCGGTGGCCTGGCCTAACTCGCAGATGTTTTCAAAGATTTCCGCCAGCGAGTGCGGCGTCATCCATAAAATCTCTGGCTTGGGCTGGAGTAATTTCAGCGCGACCGTCAAATCATTGCCCGACGTGGCGCAGACCTGGCACAAGTTTTGCGTGAGGATCAAATCCGGTTTCAGTTCACACAAAAGATTTTCGTCCACTTGATAAAGGCTGCCGCCACTGCGGATGCGTTCAGCGACTGCGACATCAATTTCGCGCAGGGTCATCTTTTCCAATGCGAGCGCGGGCCGGACGAGGACGGGTTTCGTTTTTGCCGCCGCCGGAAAATCACATTCGTGCGAGACGCCCACGAGCTGGTCGCCGAGACCCAGCGCATACACCATCTCCGTCGCGGCGGGCAGAAAGGAAACAATGCGCAGGGTGTTCATGGGATTAGATCAGAGTATTCCTGGCATTCCAACGTTGCCCGCCTTTTCTGCGCAGCGGCGATGACACGAATCTTTTCTGCGTCGGTCAAGCGGCTCCAGTTTGCGATTTCAGACAATGACCGATAGCAGCCGACGCAGACAGTTTTATCCTCCGACATTTGGCAGACATCAATACATGGAGATTGGATGCTCATTGCGCAGCGAGTTCCAACTCGTGAATTTCCATGTAGGCCAGCAAATCCCTGGTGCGCTTTGAATGGGAGCAGATGTGAATTGCGTGGGCGAACGACGGTCCGTCCGTCACGAGCGTGTGATACTCGCCTTCCTCGCCACAGAGATCGAGGCCAGTCCGTTCGCGAATGCCGCGCAGATCGGCAATGGCGACGGCATCCAACTCGCGGCCAACCCAGCCCGCCGCAAGCCAACGGGTATTGACGCACGAGAAGATCACCTTGAATCCGCTGGCCAGTTGTTGTTGGAGCAAGGCGAGCCGGTCGCGACCCCACAACGGCGTATGCACATTCATTCCGACCGGACGGCTGCGCTCACGAATCCAATTCGGGCTTCCGCCCACCTCCGCGATGTCGCCGGTGATAACGGTGTTGATGCCCATTTCCTCCCGCAGCTTGCACAACGCGGCTTCGTAACTTTTCTCGAATGGCTCGCTGATGGGCAAAATATAATGCGGCAGAGCCAATGCTTGAGCCTGCATTTTGATGAAGGCCGGCGGATGCGCCAAAAAATTCGGATTCGATGGCGCGAAGGTAACGAGGCAACGAACGTCATAACCGTCCCGCCCGGCTTCATAAAGCGCCAGCGAACAATCCTTGCCTCCGGTCCAGAGCATCGCCGCGCTTTGCATGGGAGTGGGTTGCTCTATGCGCATCAGACGGCAACACCTGCGGGCTCGCGCAGCCGAATAAAACGATTTTCCGCCAACGCGAATCCCCCAAAAAGAAGCGCCGAATAAAGCAAATTGCCCAGCAACATATTTCGGAGGAAGGGAATGGCGGCTACATAACAATCAACCAATCCGGCCATCGTCTTCGGATACAAATTGTCAATTGCCCAAACACCGAAATTCGTCAGCACGAAGAATAAAATTGCGCTCGCGAGGGCGGCGAACGCTATGCGTTGCACAGAGCGGTGGCGCACCCAGAAACCGAGGCACACTGTCAGCGCAAAGCTTCCATAAACAACCGGCGTGATGCCGTAAAATCCGAACGCGAGGTCGCTCAAAAACAGCCCGGCCAGCGGCACGAGAAACGCGGCGCGTTTGCTCGAGAATTGCGCGCCGCCAAAAAGCGCTATGGCGGCGATGGGCGTGAAGTTGGGTGGATGCGGAATCAATCTTGAGGCGGCTGCCGCAAGAATCATGGTCACGAGCATGGTGAATCGAGGCTTGTTCATATTTTTTCGTTTTCGGTTGATGGTTGGTTAAGCTTGTTTCAGTTGTTTTTCGGGGAGCAAATCGCAAAACCAAAAGCCCTTCGTCCGTTGCGGGGCAGACGGGCAAACATAGGACGAATTGGAGTCACTCGGATGCGTGACTTCAACCGGACGATAGACTTTTTCGCCGACTTTGAATTTCACAGGCTGCTTGAAAATCGGCCCGGCGAAGGCAAACGAATGGAATTCGCCGTTCTCGCCGCACGGGTCAACTTCCGGCGGTAACGACGCGATGAAGTCCGCGTCAATGTTGCGGCCCACGGCGTCTTCGCCGAGATACGCATCATTCACGCAGCAGATGGCCGTGCCGAAGCCAAGCGCGAAGAATTCGCGGATGAGGTCGCGCGAATCAACTTTCCAGATCGGAAAAATTCCGCGCATTCCGACTTTTGCCAGATTTTCCTCGCGCCAGCGTTTGAGGTCTTCGAGAAAAATGTCGCCGAACGCACACGCCGTCACGCCGCGCGCCTTATGCGCGAGCAGGCACGCGGACATTTTTTGCTGATACTCCTCGTTGGAACTGCGCTGGCTGACAAAGATTTTCTCCAATGGCAGGCCGATGGATTCGGCTTGTTGTTCTAGCAATTCCAGCCGCACGCCGTGCATGGAGACGCGCTGGAAATGTTCGTTGCACGTTGTCAGCAACGCGGCCACTTCGTAGCGTCCGCACTGCAAAATCCGGTACAGTGCGAGCGCGGAATCCTTGCCCCCGCTCCAACAAAATACGATTTTCTCTTTGACCATATTAGGGGCGTTCCGCATGCACGCGATAAAAGCCTTTGTCCTCCGGCGCGTTCGTGTCCTGCAAGAGTAGATTTGTTGCGTTGCCGCTCATTGAAGCGGCGACGGCGCGCCACGAAACAAAATTCGTCGTGCGTTCGAGCGTATAAAGCCAGTTGCTCCGGCTGGTGAATTGCGCATGCCAAAGGCCGTTGCTGAATGCGCCGGAAAGATCTTGCACGGGCGGCGGCGGAAGGGTGACGGCAAAATTATCCACGGTCCCATGCGCAAGAATAGACCCCGCATAGATGACGCCACCCTGATTATTTGTATCCTGTCCCTCCTGGCTGTAGCTGCTAATGGAAATGGCATCCACATGAAAATCCGTGAAGCTGCCACCCAAATGCGCCACGCGATCGGAAACGAACATTTCATTGTTGCGCGTCAGGGTCATAACCAGATTCGAATTGCTCGCGGTATAAGCGAGGTTGACCCGATAAATGTCGTTGGTTGTCAAATTATCCGGATCAAATCCGCCGGATGAATAATGGAAACCGGTCGAATCAATCATGACCGCCGTGAGCGATGGCCCGTATATCCACGCGCCGCCGGGATCAGGGAAGAAGCTGAATTCAGCCAAATCTTGGGCACTATAACCCGTGCCCCGCAGAAAACCGGGTTGCGAGGCCTTTGCTAGATTGAGAAATCCCACTGACAGCGGAAACGTGCTGGGCATGCGTGGGTCGATACCCGCGATAAAGTCGTTGAGTCGCAGATTAAATGTGATGCTGAAATCATCGTCGCGGGCAAGAATCGTTCCGAGTGGATGGTAAAAATAACTGTTCGCCTGCGATGAATCCCAAGTGACGGCCAGGTTCTGATTCACGGAATCCCACTGAAACAGATTGGTGTTGCCGAAAATATGCCAGCCGTTTTGCGACGGGTTATTGCTGAAATCCTCGGTGATGGTGGTTGCGTGGGCGGCAGACAGGACCCACAGGCCCGCCAGGGCCAGCGAACGGATTCTCTTCATGGGGGGCTGATCTTTCATTGCTGTTCCCGGAATAAAACTCACGGAACGGTTTTAGTTGAGAGACCAGCGCGAAGTCTGAAAATAAAAAACCTCCAGACTCCGGCAAAACGGGGAATGAAGGCATCCTACGAATCCCGACGAAAAATATTCGTCAGGCTGGCCTCATCCTTCTCATTGACGGAGAAGTGACTCCGAAAATATTCAGAGTCCGACGAGTGCAATCAAACCGATATCCTGACTTCGGCCTCAAACCTCATTCCCGCCTTCCCGATCTTTCGACCAGTGGCATTGGGAATTCGTAGCCGTTACAGTGGCGCAACCGTCCCGGATTTACACCGGATTCCCTGACATTTGACCGCATTCAAAGCGAACACTTTGTTCGCAGATTTCAAAGAACAGACGAATTCTATGAGCAAACGAAATTTTGGCAAGCAGATTCCGAGACAGCCGATTCAACGACTCAACGGGTGTGATTAAAAGTGGGTGAGGTTAGTTCCACAAACTGAGCCATTGGCGCATCTCAGTTTCTTGCAGTGCTAGTGGCACGGGTGTCCCGCCCGTGAGTTTTTGGTTTGGAGCAAACGGGCGGGACGCCCGTTCCACCAGCCCCCCATGACCCTGCAAGAAAATGAGATGCTCCCCACCGGCGTGGCGCAAACTTTGTTACTTGGCATTTGACGCGCGGCGCGATTTGATTTGCGGGAATGATCGGCAGTTTGCTTCAGCCTGAATTGGTCGAACTGATCCGGCAGCGGAATTTCAACCAGCTCCGCGAAATCCTCTGTGAATTTCCCGCCCCGGACATTGCTGAAATCTTCACTGACTTGAGCGCGGATGATGAGGCGGTGCTTATGCGCATCCTGCCGCATGACCTCGCCACCGAAG
The DNA here is from genome assembly GCA_003218935.1 of Verrucomicrobiota bacterium. Lineage (GTDB taxonomy): Bacteria > Verrucomicrobiota > Verrucomicrobiia > Limisphaerales > AV2 > AV2. Next base: position 909 of record QHPA01000212.1, on the reverse strand, counting down.
TCTTCGAATATCTGAGCGTCGAAGACCAGGAGAAACTCGTGCAGGCGCTCGGCAATGAGCAGGTCGCCCGGATTCTCAACGAGATGCCGCCCGACGACCGCACGGCGCTGCTGGAAGAGTTGCCGTCGGCTGCCACCCAGAAACTGCTGAATCTTCTTTCGCCGGACGAGCGCAAGATTGCCGCCGACCTCCTGGGCTACCCCAAAGACTCCATCGGCCGGCGGATGACGCCGGAGTACATAGCCATTCAACAGAGTTGGACGGTCGCTGAAGTGCTCGCGCATTTGCGGAAAGTCGGCCGCGAACGCGAATCGCTCAACCAGCTTTACGTCGTGGACGAAAAGGGCCGCCTCGTGGACTCGGTGCGGTTGCGCAACCTGGTGGTCGCCGAGATAAACACGCCGGTCGGCGAGCTGCTCGATCATCAGGTGTTCGCCCTGCGCGCGACGGACGACCAGGAAACTGCGGTCGCCGCTTTCAAGAAATATGATCGCACCATTCTGCCGGTGCTTGATTCAAAGGACGTTTTGGTCGGAGTCGTGACCGTGGACGATGTGCTCGATGTCGCGGAGCAGGAGGCGACCGAAGACATCCAGAAGATGGGCGGTATGGAAGCGCTCGACGCTCCCTATTTGAAGATCGCCATGCTTTCGATGGTCAAAAAACGCGCCGGCTGGCTTTCGATCCTGTTCATCAGCGAAATGTTTACGGCCACCGCGATGGGCTACTTCGAGAACGAATTGGCCAAAGCCGCTGTGCTTGCGCTTTTCCTGCCGCTGATTCTTTCGAGCGGCGGCAATTCAGGTTCCCAGGCCACTTCGCTCATCATCCGCGCCATGGCCGTTCGCGATGTGACGTTGCGCGACTGGTGGCGGGTGCTGCGACGCGAGCTGATGGCCGGGGTCGCAT
>QHPA01000531.1 GCA_003218935.1 Verrucomicrobiota bacterium | reverse complement strand
GGGACGGGGTCGAGACCGTCGAAGAAATCTGGAAAGTGGACCCCGATCTGCAGGTGGTGATTTGCTCGGCGTATTCGGATTACTCGTGGAACGACCTGCTGGCGAGCGTGGGGCATTCCGACCGGCTGGTGATTCTCAAGAAGCCGTTTGACCCGATTGAAGCCCAGCAGTTGGCGCAGGCGCTGACGGAAAAGTGGCGCTTGTTGCAGGAATCCAAAAACAAGCTGAGTGATCTGGAGCAAATCGTCGGCGCACGCACCGCGGAACTGCAGGCCGAAATCGTTGAACGCAAACAATTGGAAGCACAGTTTCGCCAGTCGCAGAAGATGGAGGCCTTCGGTCAGCTCGCCGGAGGCGTGGCGCACGATTTCAACAATCTCCTGGCCGTAATCATGGGTTTTGCCAACTTGTTAAGGGACACCGAAGAGCTGGGCGCGGAGGCCAGGGAACAAATCGAGCAGGTTCATTTGGCCGGCGAGCGGGCCGCCAATCTGACCCGGCAACTGCTGACCTTCAGTCGCAAAAGGGACATGCAAATCCGTTCACTCAACCTGAATGACGTGATCGGCGACGTGGCCAAAATGCTTGTCCGTCTCATCGGCGAAGACATAAAGCTGGAGTGTAAATCGTCCCCTAACCTGCCGCGCGTCCAGGCCGACCCCTCCATGATGGAGCAGGTGCTGATGAATCTGGCGGTCAACGCCCGCGACGCCATGCCCAAGGGTGGCCAACTGATGATCAGCACCGAAGCAGTCGTGATTGAATCCAGCCACACGCCAGGCCAGTCCGAAGCGCGAGCGGGTGATTTCGTTTGCCTGAGCGTGCGCGATACCGGTTGCGGCATGACGCCGGAAGTCCAGGCGCGCATTTTCGAACCGTTCTTCACGACGAAAGGCGTTGGCAAAGGGACCGGCCTCGGATTGGCGACGGTATTTGGCATCGTAAAACAACACCTGGGCTGGATCGAGGTTGCAAGTGAGGTGGGGCTGGGGACCACTTTCAAAATTTTTATTCCCGTCAGTTCCCAACCGGCCCCGGAGCGTAAGGCCAAGGTCGTCGAGTCGAAAACGCGCGAAGGCACAGAGACCGTGTTGTTGGTGGAAGACGAAGAGAGCGTACGCGGCCTGTTGAAAATAATTCTGCAACGCCATGGGTATCGCGTTTTGGAAGCAGCATCGGGTTCGGCTGCCTTGTTGGTTTGGCAAGAGTACGGCACACAAATCGATCTGTTGCTGACGGACATGATCATGCCCGACGGTCTGACCGGGCGCGAGTTGGCCAGGCAGTTGCTGGCGCAGGAGCCAGGCTTGAAGGTCGTTTACTCCAGTGGTTACGATGATGACCCGGAGGGGACGGCTTTTATCTCCCGGGGAACAGCCGCGTTCCTGCAAAAACCATACACCCCGAAGAAGTTGATTCAAACCGTACACCAATGTCTGGACGGCTAACTGCCAAACTGCAAACGCGGCTCCGTTTCCAACATCGCTTTCAGGTTCGGCCAGCGCGCTTCGTTCATTTCGTAAAAGGCGTGCAGATAAACCATGACCACGTCCGCCGGATGTTTCGCCAATACCGTTTCCACGGCCGAACGGAGCTTGGCGTCATCCATCCTCTCGGGCAGATCATCCACGATGCCGTCTTTGTGCGGCACGCCGAGTGCGTCAAGAAAATCGGTCAACAGCGCCGTGTGTTTCTTCAGGAGCCAGCTCCGAAGCAGATGTTTCGCCAATACCGTTTCCACCGCCGCGAGTGTCGCTTTATAGAGTTCTTTGTCCGAGGAGAAGGCGTGTTCCAGAATCTCCGCCGAAAGCTTCGGCGACATGAATCCGATCAATTCGTGGGCGGTCAGCATGTTAAGTACGTGATGCGTGATTCGGCTCCCGGGACGGCGGTGGGTTCAAGAAACCGTCGTGAGCGCAACGCTGTGTTTTGAAGCGAGCTTTTTTACGTCGTCCTGCTCCAGCAGCAGCGTTTTCCCGGCTTCCAGCGCCAGGACTGAGATGCCTGAACTCGCGCAGATGTCCACCGTCTTGGCCCCGATGCACGGAATGTCGAAACGCATGTCGTGTTTTTCCCTGGTAACCTTGACCGCGACGGCGCCGCCGTCCTTGCCCGCCAGTTCGCCGCCGCGCGCGAGGCATTGGTCCGTTCCTTCAAATCCTTCGACGGCCAGCACCGTGCCGTTTCGGACAACCACCGTCTGACCGATTTCAAGCCGGGAAACCTGCCGGGCGATGCGAAAACCGAACCGCACATCGTTTCTTTGTTCATCAGACAATGGCGGGCCGAGCTGGAAGCCGGCGCCGGGCATGAGCGGTCTCAGCCACGGTGTGGCTTCAATCAACTCGACGCCGCCTTTCTTCAACTCGTCGGCGACCGCGCCGAAAATGGTGCGCGCGTTTTTCTCCTTCAACTTGAGCAGCATGGCCATCGCGCGAAGGTCGGGGCGCAGGTCGAACAGATTTTTTGGCGCAATCTGGCCCACCATGACGCATTGCTTTACGCCGCGCTCCGCGAAGGCTGAGATCATTTTGGAAAGCCGACCGACTTTGAGCCAGACGATGTCGTCCACCAGCGCGGCGAGTTCAGGATTTGTTTCCCCCTCAAACGCCACCGCAACCAGCCGTTTCACGCCCAGGCTGCGCGCCTGTTTGGCAAAACACAGCGGCAACGAGCGATTGCCCGCGATGAGGCCCAGGGTGTCGGCGCCGTCGGACACGGCCAACACGGTAGCGGGTCCCACCGGCCAGCGCCAGCGCGAACCATTTGGAGAAATCCCAACAACCAACTCCCAATATTCAAACAAACTCCAACTATTAAATGCCAAAACTCCCCGACCCGAACAGCGCCGCTTCGGGATTTGGAATTTTGGGGACTTGCCAGCGCCGGGTAGCTGATGGTGGATGTGACAGTGCACCGCGCCCGTGCTTAAGGTAGGGACGGCTCGCCGAGCCGTCCGCGCCGCGTGTAGCGGCGCAATGAAAAGACTGGAAGCCGCCTCACGAAAAGCGCCTCCGGGTTCGTTTGTAGAAGGGCGAGTTCCGCCCCTGAAACGGGGCGGGGACACCTCGGCGAGGTGTCCCTACCGCAAGCGCTTTCGCACATCGGTGGTAGGGGCATCTCGCCGAGATGCCCCGCGCCGCGTGCAGCAGCGCAATCGGA
>QHPA01000211.1:9877-12057 GCA_003218935.1 Verrucomicrobiota bacterium | reverse complement strand
CCCATGAAGTAAGCAGTCGCCGTGACGTCATCGACCGAGTCGTCCACGTAGATGTCGTGCAACCAGAACTCAGGCTCGTAATCCCGGACCGACTGTTTGCTTTGCATGCCATTGGCGATGTAAACGTCCGGAAAACCGTCGTTATCGAAATCAAACGCGCTGCATCCCCACGACCAGCCGGAGCGCGCGATGGAATCGCCTGTTTGTTCGAACCCGCCGTTTGCGCGCGCCAGGTACAGCCGGTTGCCGAAAGTCATTCGACTCCGCATTGTCCGGTCCTCGGTTGAACCGGGGCGCGTCAAACCGAGATGCTCGAGGCGGTCCACCGAGGGTGAATTCATCCCGATCATCAGAAAGTCGAGTCGTCCGTCGGCGTTGAAATCCGCCAGCGCGTGTCCCATGCCGAAAGCATGTGGCTCAGCGACCCACTCGCCGGTGACGTCGATGAAATGGCCGTGGCCGTCGTTCCGGTAAAGGTCAGCGCCGGCGAAATCGCTCACGACCAGCAGGTCCAGGGTGTCGTCATGATCCAGATCGACGAGCGACGCGCTGTAAATGCGACGCCCGCGTTTCGGACCGAGGCCCGCAGCCTCAGTCGCGTCGGTGAAATGGCCATGACCGTCGTTCAGCAAGAGGTACGCAGAGTGACCGTCATTCGCGTCGTAAAAGTTGGGCCGCAAGATCTGGCCGAGGGTGGGCACCTTGTATTGACCCAGAAACACATCCAGGTCGCCATCGTGATCGATGTCACCGCAAGTCAGGACCATGGCGTTGGTCAGGCGCGGGCTGGCCGGCCATGCCATTCGGCCCGGCTGGTCGAAGGTGCCTTGTGGGGAGCCTTTGAATAAAATCAACCCTTCGGACTTCGCGCATAGAAAGTCCGCGACGCCGTCGCCGTCAAAGTCCGCAATGACAGCAGTGGAAATCAAGCCAGGCGGGTATTTGCACAACGGTTCGGCCTCGTAGCGGTCTTCGCCGCGCCGGCGATAGACCAGATTTTTCGCGGCCAGAATGATTTCCGACAACCCGTCGCCGTCGAGGTCGTAGAGGATGAGCGGATCGATGTATTCGGACTTTCCCTCCGGCGCGATTTGTTCCGACAGGATAAGGTGAAAGGGCGGTTCGCCGCGCCGTGTTTTGATCCTCAGACGGCTGGCATCGATCCGTTTCACTGCCGCCAATCCGTCGCTCGACCGTCCCGCGGCCCAGTCCACGATCAGGTCGCCCTCCAGAATCGCGCGCGTTGGGGACAAGACGTTGGCCAATCCCCTCCCCACGTCCCTCTCCCCATCCGATGGGGAGAGGGTGGCCTTGAGGCCGGGTGAGGGGAGGTTCATGGGCAGGGTGCCTGTAGCGCGGGTGAGCGGGGCCGAATTGATCAAGTGGGCGGAGAAATAGAAACGGCTTTGTCGCGGCTGGCCGGTTCCGTCTGTGTCGAAAAGGTTGTGGCGAAATTCCGTCTGCGCGAGTTGCCAGCCGGCGCGCTCGAACTCCTCAACCAAGCGGCGCCACTCTCCGGCAGAAAGCGCAGGCCCGGGCCCGTCCGGCGCTCGCAGTTCAATTCCGTGAGGCAAAGTTTGCGGCGTGTTCCATTTGCCCAGGACCACCCCGCCGACGGGAAAGGAGGCGATGAGACTGAGTTTGTTCGTGGACGCGTTGAGTGAATTCCAAAGCGATTCAAAGGTCCGGCCACATTCCTCAGCGAGCATCTCTTTCGCCCAAACCGTTTTGTTCAATTCGTTCTCCTTTGCTTCAAGCGCCTCCAATCGGGCGGCGAACTCCCGGCTGATCCTGCCGCTGACGCTGATCGGCTCAACGGGGATGGAAGGTTCGTGCCTGGAGCTGACCATCCACAGTCCTGCCGCGATCAGCAGGAGGACAAACACGGTGGAGAAGAAAGGTTTGTGGAATGAAGCGCTCAGGCTGCTACGAGGCTCATGCGGAGGGAACAGTCGCCACCAGGCGCGTGTTTTGCGCATACTGGATTGACAAATTGCGTCGCGGGCATGGCCCGAAGACGGCGGAGGATTCTCCCTCTCCCCAGGGGAGAGGGCCGGGGTGAGGGGAAAGAAAATGTCGCCCATCCAACGCCCCATGGAGAGAAGACAAAATCATGAGCCACGAAGAGGCACAAAAAGCAGAATCGTGCTGCGCCTTTTTGCGGCCAGCTTCATCTCGTC
>QHPA01000211.1:0-9837 GCA_003218935.1 Verrucomicrobiota bacterium | reverse complement strand
CCGAAGTCGGGAACGAAATCGGGAATGAGGTCCTTCTGGCGGTGCGCGTAGATCAGCGCAAACACAGCGCTGGCCAGTGCCACAAACGGCAGATCATCTTCCGCGCCTTCCGCAAAATCCTCCACCACGTCGGCCAGAAATTCCAGTTGCTCGACCAGGTGTGGATATTTTGGCGCGTTGATTTGCGTGAATTCCATTTTGAGAAACGGCAGTTTCTTGTGCACGCCCCGCAGAATCTTCGGCGTGATCTGCGCCGCGCCGTGATGAACAAATTCTACTATCTCGGACATGGCTCCAGTTTGACCGAACAGCCGGAAAAATACAAGTCACAACCGCGCCTGCTGTGTCATGGTGTCATGGGACGCAAATCAGTTTTTGAGTACGGCGGCAAATAGCTGCGGAGCAGCGGTAGAAGGTAGCCCACGGCGTCAGCCGTGGGTTGCGGTATGAGCAAGCGGAGCCGCGAAGCGGCGAAAGGGAATTTTCTTCGGACGCAATTCTGTCGCCCCCTGACGGGGCTTTTGGTGGTGGCGCATTTTTCCCCATGGCTCACGCCGTGGGCTACCCTCTTCCGCCACACCCGTGGCTCACGGCATTGTCCCCTTGTTCCTTCGGCGGCTACACGATTTCGACCGGGCACTGTGGCAGCGCGTCGAGAAACAACTGGCCATAGCGTTTCGTGAGGACCCGGTTGTCCAGCACGACCACGATGCCGCTGTCCGTCTTCGCGCGGATCAACCGCCCCACGCCCTGACGGAATTTCAAGATGGCCTCCGGTAGAGAGAATTCATTGAACGAATTTCCGCCGTGCGCTTCGATGGCTTCGATGCGCGCTTCGATCAGCGGATGGTCCGGCACCGCGAACGGCAGTCGTGTGATGATGACGTTGCTCAACGCCTCGCCCGGCACGTCCACGCCCTGCCAAAAGCTGTCGGTACCGAACAACACGGAATCCACGTCAGCCTTGAATTTCTCCAGCATCGTCGAACGAGGCGTGCCGGTGCCTTGCACCAGGCATTCGATGCCGAGTTTGTCGAACCATGGTTGCATCCGCTCGCCAATCTCCTGCATCAGTTTGAAGTTGGTGTAGAGCACGAATGCCTTGCCATGGGTCATCTTCACGAAATGCTCAATCCAGTGGATGAGGGCGTCGTGGTAGCCGGCTTCACGCGGGTCAGGCATTTTGTTGACGACGAACAGTTTCATCTGCCGCTCGTAATCGAACGGCGAGCCGACCTGAAGTTGGACGGCCCGCTCCGCGCCGACCTTGCGGACGAAATAGTCCAGCGCGTCGCGTCGTAGGACAGGCGTCGCGCCTGTCTCTGACTCTTTTGCAATTTCTCTTTTAGTTTGAGACAGGCTGGAAGCCTGTCCTACTCTGGTTCCCAGCGTCGCGCTGGTCATGACGACCGACGTGTCCGCGCCGAAGAGGCGGTGGCGCAGGTATTCCGCCACGTCAATCGGCGCAGCGTTCAAAGCGAGGTTTTTCTGCGTTTTGCCGGTGCGTTCGACCCAGTAAACATGCTGATCGGCGCTTTGGCTCAGGAACACCACCACAGCCTCGCGCAGTTCGGACAGCCGCCGGTTACACTCCATCAGTTCCTGGCCGGTGTCCGTGTCCTCACTGCTCTTGATCAATTCGCTGACCGCCTCGCGCAGTCGTTGAATCGGCAATGTCACGTTGTCGCGCACCAGGTCCGGTCGGCGGATGCGCAACTCCGTCCATGTCCGGCCGTCGGTGGGGCGACCCGTCCTCCGTAGCACTACTGTGGAGGGTGGAGACTCCGTCGAGTTCTGTCTCCTGGTCGCGACGTTATCTCTGGCGAGACCCTCGCACGCTTCCTCAAGCTCCACGAAAAACTTGTCCGTCGCCTCAAACAGCTCCGCGACCAGTTTCACCGGCGCACCCCGATGCAACGTCGCCAGCACTCCTTTCTCCGTGCGCGGATTCCAAAGCCGTTGCAACGCAAAGCGCAGCTGCCCGCTCGAAACGCTCAGGCCGATATGGCGCGACGCAACCCTCTCGACGTTGTGCGCCTCGTCGAAAATGACGAAATCGTTTTTGAACAGGATGCCGCCGTCCATTTCCTCGTCCATGCCCCCCAACAACGTGAAGAGCAACGTGTGGTTCAGCACCAGAACATCGGCGGAGAGGATGCGACTGCGCGCGCGCTGAAAAAAACAAATGCCGTTTTGTTTGCCGAACTCGGAGGCATAACCGCAAATCTTCGGCGAACAAATCCCGCGCTCGGAGCAGACCTGCGCCCAGACTTTCGGGTCGGGCTCGAGATCGAAGTCCGACAAACTGCCGTCCTCCGTCCGCTTCGACCATTCGTAAATGCGCTGCAGTTCCTCAACTTCCGGCGAGGTGAACAGGCTGTCGGCCTGCTGCATCGCCTTGTGCAGGCGGCGCGTGCAAAGATAGTTTTGCCGGCCCTTGAGCATCGTGAAGCTGAACTTTACCGGCAGGATTTTGGCCAGCATCGGCAGGTCCTTTTCCACGAGCTGCTCCTGCAGATTGATGGTGTGCGTGGAGACGACGGCCTTTTTGCGGTTGGCCACGGCGAACAAAATGGCCGGGACGAGATAGCCAATGCTTTTGCCGACGCCTGTGCCCGCCTCGACCACCAGATGCTCCTTCGCCTCGAGCGCCCGCGCCACAGCCACGGCCATCTGCTGTTGCTGCGGGCGATACTCGAAATTCTTAGCGCGCGATAACAGCCCGTTCGGGGAAAAGATTTCCCCGACCTGTTTGACCAGGTCGATGCCGGAACCGGCGGGCTGGGATTCGATAACAGAAATCATTTCAATGTAGGACAGCCGTCTCGGCTGTCTCTGCCAGGCATCTCGATCGACTAAATAGCGCCATGTTACGTTCTTCGGAGACAGGCGGGACGCGGTCCTGCCTCAGGTTTCCCTCGACCTTTTCATTACCACTTCCACCCCGGCTTTATTCTTCGCGATCATGTTCGCGGGCAAAATGCCGCGCCAGTTGACGTTCGGGTAAATGATCGCGCCGCGGCCGAGGATGCTTCCCGGATTCAACACGGCGTTGCAGCCGATCTCCGAACCGTCGCCCAGCAGCGCGCCAAACTTCCGCAGGCCGGTATCGAACGGTTTCCCGTCCATTTCGACGGTCACATTCGTGCGGTCGAGCTTGATGTTCGAGACTTTCACGCCCGCGCCGAGGTGGGTTTTGTGGCCGAGGATTGAGTCGCCCACGTAATTGAAATGCGGTACCTGACAGTGGTTGAACATGAACACGTTTTTCAGCTCGCACGAATTGCCCACTACGCAGTTGTCGCCGACGATGACGTCCTCGCGCAGATAGGCGTTGTGACGGATCTGGCAATTGCGCCCAATGATCGCCGGGCCTTTGATCATTGCGCCGTCCTCGACCACCGTGCCTGCGCCGATGGAGACTTGTTCGCCAATATAAGCCGTGCCTTCGCAGCGATTTTTCAATCCCGGCCGCATATTTGTCTTCAAATAATCTTTGATTTTCTGGAGCGCCTCCCAGGCGTATTCGCAGTCGTCGAACAAGGCCGCGTGTTCCGTTTGGCTCAAGTCGAACAAATCCGCCGGTTTGAACATGGCGTGAAGTTAGGCGAAAGCGCGGCGTGAGCAAACGACTTTTTGAGACGCGAATTCCACGAATTGACACGAATTAGAAGCACCGGCTCTTCCGTGCGGATGGGAATTACCGTGATTCCTGCGAATTCGTGAAATTTGTGTTTAAAACCATCATTGCATCACGCCGGTTTCTCGCGTTTTATTGAGAACTGATTTTATGGACGTTACCCGCACTGCTTTTGGAACCTGGAGCGGCGGACGCTACATGCACTTCGGCGAGCCGCTCAGCGAAGAACGCTTCCTCAATGTCATTCAACATGCGTACCAACGCGGCGTCCGGACTTTCATGACAGCGGACGTTTACGGCGACGGCGCCGCCGATGAAATGCTCGGACGCGCGCTCGCCGGTCTGCCGCGCGATTCCTACTGCCTCGTCGGCGCGGTCGGACACGATTTTTATTCCGGCAAACGCGACGGCTCGAAAGGCTACCCTCGCTTCACGAACCCGCAACTTCGTCCGCCGAATCAATTCGCCGAATACCTGCGCATGGCCACAGAAAAGTCTCTGGCCCGATGCCGGGCTGACCGGTTCGACCTGCTGCTGCTGCACAATCCGGATTTCACAGGATATACGAGCGAGCGTGTCTGGAGCGCCATGGACAAACTACGCGACGCGAAGCTTGCGGACCGTCTCGGCGTCGCGCCCGGCCCGGCCAACGGGTTCACCCTCGATCTCATTCTTTGCTTCGAGCGCTTCGGCCCGTTGCTCGACTGGGCGATGATTATTTTGAATCCGCTCGAACCCTGGCCGGGCAACCTCGTGTTGCCCGCCGCGGTGAAACATGATGTGAACCTCATCACGCGTGTCGTGGATTACGGCGGCCTGTTCCACGACGACGTGAAGCCGGGGCACAGGTTCGGCCCGCAGGACCACCGCGCGTTCCGGCCGTCGGGCTGGGTCGAGGCCGGTTGCGAGAAAATGGACCGGCTGCGCGACATTGCCGCGAAGCACAAAGTCACGATGCTGCAGCTCGCCTGCCTGTGGAACCTCTCGCAACCCGGCGTGAAAAGCGTTATCCCGACATTGATTCAAGAGAGTGGTGGCAGCGCCAAAGCAATCGAAACGAAAGTGGACGAACTGGCGTCGCTGCCCGATCCCGCCTCGGCGGGACTGAGCAACGCAGAACGCGAACGCATCGCGGAGATTGGCAACAACAAAGGCTGCATGGAATTGAAGGGTGCGAATCGCGCGCACACTGGCGAGCCGCAACCCGACCGCTGGGGCCTCACAAACGATCACGAACTCGCCGCCAAACACTGGGGCATTGACGCCGACGCCGACTTCGCCTGCACTCACAAGATGGCATGACTTGCCAAGTTAACAGTCGAACGCTACGGGTTGCCCCATGAGCGACAAAGAACTCGTCATGGACGCCATTGAGCGGCTGCCGATCGACGCTTCGCTGGCGCAGATTCGCGCGCCTGTAGAGTTCCTTGCCGCCTTGAAGGAAGCCGAGCGGAGCCTGGACCGGGGCGAGGGCGTTCCGCATAAAGAAGTCGAAAAACAATTCCGTTCCTGGCTGAAGCGATGGCGTTCAAAATCTTCTGGTCGTCCGAAGCGCTCGGTGACCTCCTCGCGCTGACAAGCTACATCGCTCAGGACAACCCAGACGCAGCAGAACGAGTGGGATTGGCAATTCTCCACAAGGTGAACTTGCTCGAACAGCATCCTTTCATCGGTCGGAAGGTGCCGGAGACAAATGACCCGAAGATTCGTGAGTTGGTCGAGCGTCCCTTTCGCATGATTTACCGAGTCAGAAGACGCGAGCGTGTTGCCGAGGTTCTTCGCGTCTGGCGAGGCGAGCCTGAAATCGAATGAAAGATCAATACATCGCCGCCAAAGAACGTTGGGCGCAGAAGATGGCGGGCAGGGCGAAGCCGGCCGGGCGCTCGACGAACCGGCTCCCGCCCGGCCAGCGGCAGGTGCACAATTTCCCCGTGCTCGACCTGGGCCTTCAGCCGGAAGTCCCGCTCGACAAATGGGAGTTGAAAATCCACGGCCTGGTCGAGAACCCGGTCACGCTGAACTGGGAGCAGTTCTTGGCGCTGCCGCAGTTTGCGGACACGAGCGACTTTCATTGCGTCACCACGTGGAGTCAATTCGACATGGTGTGGGAAGGCGTGGCGTTTTTCACCATCGCCGAGCTCGTCCGGCCCAAGCCCAAGGTCACACATGTTTTCTTCAAGAGCTACGACGGTTACTCAACCAACAATCCGCTCGAGGTCTGCATGGACGACGACGTGCTCCTAGCGCATCAGTGGAACGGCAAACCGTTGTCGAAAGAGCACGGCGGCCCGGCGCGCGTGATCATCCCAAAGCGTTACGCCTGGAAAGGGGCCAAGTTCATCCGCGAAATCATCTTTCTCGACCGCGACATCCCTGGTTTCTGGGAAGTGCGCGGTTACTCGAACACGGCTGATCCGTGGACGGAGGATCGTTTCGCCTGATTTGAACCACGAATTCACACGAATCAGCACGACGACCTGTGACATGACACAGCGCGAAGTGTGACAGCATTTCACACCCGGCGCGTGGAGCTGTTTTAAGCGTATTTTTCCAACTGGCTGAATCTTCGGGACTAATGACTTTCTCTCGCCGCCAGACGCCCGCTGGCATGGGCAAAGCTGAAACCGGGTCAGCAACGGACAACTAAAGAAAGGACGAAAATTATGAAACTGATACGACACCAAAATTCTGATTTGTGGAACTGGTCGCCGGTGGAGCAACTCTCCACGTTGAGCCAGGAAATCAATCGCCTGTTTGATTCCCCGTTCGGGGAGTTCACCCGGCACATGGAGTTGCTTAACGGCCGGATGCCGGCTCTGGACGTTTACGAGGACAAGGACAATCTGATTGTCAAAGCGGAATTGCCCGGCATGAAGCGGGAGGAGATCGACATTTCCTTTCACGACGGCACGCTCACCATCTCCGGCGAGCGGAAATACGAGCAGAAGAACCAGGACGCCGAGACGCATCGGGCCGAGCGGTTCGTCGGCAAGTTCCATCGAACGCTGGCGCTGCCGAAACCGGTCCAGTCCGACAAGGCGACAGCCACCTACAAAGATGGCATCCTGACGGTCACACTCCCGAAGACGGAGGAGGCAAAACCGAAACAAATTCAAGTGAACGTCAACTGATTCGAATTCAACGCCGGCGGGCTCACTGCCCGCCGGCAAAAGAAAGGAACAATATGACGACGGTTACAAAAACGGAAAATCGCGCGACGAAGACCAATGAAACGGGCGCCGAAGGGCGCAGTTATTTCGTGCTGCAGGTGAACATTGTGGAGACCAAAGACAGCTCATCAGGGTAATTCATTCCTTTATTTTTCGAGTGCACCGCTCCTGCAGCCAAATAACGTCTTTGTTGTTCGGTGAGGGAAGGATGTCCGGTATCAATCCGCCTTTGACGAGCGGCGGCATGGTGCGCTCGTCCAGCCAGCGTTTGATTTCAGAGTGACCGTCGGCGAAAGAAAGTCCGCCCGCGCGATTGTGATAACTCGCGGGCAAATCGTAGAAACCGGTTTGGCTCGGCTGGTCGGGCCAGCCGGTCATGTCGGTGGCGAAATTGCCGATGTCAATGCTGTCCTCGCGCATATCCAGAAGCACAAACGTGCGGGCGGGACCGGGGTCGATCATCTCGTTGGCCTTCAAATAAATCCTCCAAACGCCGCCGCCCGAAAGGCCGAAGTCTTCCCCACCGAAGCCGCCCACCCAAAGGTTCATGGACATACTGCGGACGCGCGGCACGACTTGTCGCTTCAAAGGTCCGCGCGCCGGTTTGATGGTCGATTTGTCAGCCGGGCATTTCCAGATCCCGACCGAGTTTCCGCAATACGGCCAAAGGGGACTGCGTTTGATATCCTGGTTCACGTCCCAGTTGGACGGATTGGTCGGATCGAAATCCATCCAGCCGAGCACCCAGACATACCGATCGTCCTTTGGGTCGCGCCCCGGGCTGGCGAACAAAAGGCGGTCGTTGTTGTCATCGTTGTACAGTCGCCAGGCGAGCATCAATTGCCGATGATTGTTCAGGCATTGAATGCCCTGTCCCTTGGTCTTGGCCTTGGCCACGGACGGCAGCAGCAGGCCCGCGAGGATGGCGATGATCGCGATTACCACCAGCAGTTCAACCAGCGACGACCATCGGCAATCTGCTCCGCCTTCGCGACTTGTCAATGCGCGACAGCTTACCGGGCCGCCGACTACTGCGTTTATTGGTTTCGTCGCGTGAACACAAGTCGCCGACGTTGGACTCGAAGTTTTAAACCGATCAGAAGACGAACGGTGAACCGATTACGGAACATCTGGCGGAGCGTCTGGTTTTTTGCTCGAAGCTCTTTCCGTCAACCATAACACATCTTTGTTCTGCGGTGACTGGAGCCCGAAAGCTGTCCATCCTGGCAGGAGGTGGATATCCTGGCGTTTCACCGGCACAAGCGTGCGCGGATCACGCCACTTCTTGATCTCCGCATGGCCGTCTGCAAAAGAGAACGTGCACGCGCCACCATGACGACTCGCGGGTAATTGCAGCCACCGCGTGTCAGGCCAGATGGTTCCTGCGAGAACGGCAAAAAAACCAATCGTAATACTGTCCTCGTGCTCGTCCACAAACACGAAGGCTTGGGATGGGGACGGATTGACGATATCCGTCATTTTCTGAAAGACGTAACACCAAACACCTCCCTCCCCCCCGTTCATGTAACAGTTCATGGAAACACTTCGCACCCGTGGATGTCTCTGTCCACCAATCTCAATCCAGGATTTATCCGCCGGGCACTTGTAGATGGCAGGACTTTTCGTGTAGGGTCCGATACTGCCGTATCCGCCAGGCACAAGCAATAAAGTGTTCGTGCTCTGCGGGAAATACGCCGGATCGTATGGAAGCGTCTCATACGTCAAGTAACCTGAAACCCAGCTTGGATCGTCGGGATATTTGCCTCCCGCGTCGTCGTTCCAATTCACGGCAAGCCGGTCGTTGTTGTCATCCGCATACAAGTGCCAGGCGAGTTGAAGCTGCTTCATGTTATTCAGGCATTGGATGGTTTGGGCTCGTGCCTTGGCTTTGGAAAGTGCTGGCAGAAGCAAGCCCGCCAGGATCGCGACCACCGCGATGACGACTAGCAGCTCGATCAGCGTGAAGGCAGGCGCGGTTTGGGTCTGCGTTGCGTTCATGGCCGCGACTCCGGTGCCCAACGGCTCAGGCTTATACCCCTCAGTGCGGTTCGTTGTCGTAGTTCCATCGGCGGAGACATGAATAGCTGTTCGTGTCGAATAGCTGGCGCTTGGCGATGGATTCAACGTGAACATCACAGCAGTTCAATGAGTGTGAAGGCGAACCGATTCGCCGGTCGTGAACCGCTGGCGGCTGGAGGAAATGCCTTCACTGGATTCGCCCCTGAGTTTGTTAGAATCCGCGTAACTGCTAGTCCCCGGCCAGCCGGGTGTCAAGCAATGGATGGCGGTTTCAGAGGGCAAGGGAATGACAAGGCCAACACCCATGACAAAGGTGGGTTAACACCGTATTTCAAAGGTGGGTAAACACCGTATGGACTCGGGACCAGGAAGCTCGTAGCTTGGAACGTTCCAAGCTCCGAAAGGACGATCAAGAGATGATTTACATGCTTCAATGGTGCTCGGCCACGGTGGCCACAATATTCCTCCGTTTCCTTGGCGAGTCTGTGGACCAGGACGGGACAGTGTTACAGTTGCAAAACGTCCGGCTTGATGTGCAACCGCAATGTTGCGGTCTCAACGCTAATCTGGCGCTTTTAGCCACTGCGATTGTCGCGGCGATACTCTTCCTTCATCGGCCAGTGCCAAGAATGATTCTAATTCTCGCGGCTGTCCCGCTTGGGATTATTCGTAACGGCCTTCGGATTTGCGTCCTGGCGATGCTCTGCGAGCATATCGACCCGCGGATGATTCATTCCTGGGTCCACACGCACGGCGGCCCGGTTTTCTTCGCGCTGTCGCTCGTGCCATTGCTGATTTTGCTTCTCGTTCTGCGAACTTCGGAAAAACAAAAAGGAGAATTATGAAAACCACACTGCTGCTCAGCGCGCTGCTGCTCTGCACCGGCGCACACGCCGACTTCATTGCCGACATCTACAAAACACCCTCGGGCGACTTCAACGATTCGCGGCCTATGGTGTTTGCCGGATCAATCGTTTATCCGTCGGACCCGACTTCACCAGCGTTGAG
>QHPA01000210.1 GCA_003218935.1 Verrucomicrobiota bacterium | reverse complement strand
AGTGAGATGTCCTCGGGACGTTCCCGCAACGCCGGGAGGCGCACCGGGAACACGTTCAGCCGATAATAGAGATCACTTCTGAACTCCCGGTTCGCCACCATCTGCGGCAGGTCGCGACTCGTGGCCGCCACCACGCGAACGTCCACGCGGGTGGTGTGTGTGCTGCCAAGCCGTTCAAATTCCTGTTCCTGGAGCACCCGCAATAACTTGGGCTGCAGCTCGGGTGGGATATCGCCGATCTCGTCCAGGAAAAGCGTGCCGCCGTTCGCGAGTTCGAAACGTCCAATCTTTCGCGCAATAGCTCCGGTGAACGCTCCCCGCTCATGGCCGAACAGTTCGCTCTCGAGCAGTCCTGAAGGAATCGCGGCGCAATTCACTCTCACGAATGGCCGGTGACTGCGCGAACTTCGATTGTGGATGGCGCGAGCGATGAGTTCCTTGCCCGTCCCTGTCTCACCGAGGACGAGAACCGTGGAATTGGTCGGAGCCACGATTTTGATATGATCGAGCACAGCCCGAAGCGTCGCGCTTCGACCTATGATGTCGTCAAACTTGTCCTCAGGGCGCACTTGCTCCTCGAGGTACATCGGTTCTGGATCACGTGCCGGCTTCGAGTTGGTTGGGCGTCGAAGAGTGTTCCCCGAATACAGCGCACGGACGGACCCCTCACCCCGGCCCTCTCCCCTTCGGAAGGGGAGAGGGGGAATCGAGTCCGGCGCTTCTGCGAGAGCAGGTTCGTGGACGGGATCGCCGGTGACACCTGCAGCTTTCGGGGGAGAGCTGCGCTGCATGAACTGGAGGTTGAAGTCACGGAACGCACCTGGTTTGGTGCTGGCGAGTCCCAAAACGCCGATGCGGCGGTTTCCGATCATCAAAGGGACACCGCAAAAGGACTTGACGCCTGTTTCCAGCAGAGCCTTGGCAAACTCGGGGAAACGCGTTTCTGCGTCTGTGTTGATCGTGAGCGGCTGCTGATGCTGCCAAACCCATCCCGCTATTGAATCCTCCACGGGAAAGTCCATGCCGGTCCTGATCTTCGCTGGAAGATCGGCCATCAGCACGTGCAGACGAATGGCCTGGCGAACGGGTTCGTAGAGCCAGACGCACAGGGCTTGAATATCCGGTTGCACAGGGAGACGCACCGCCAATTCGTACAGCAATCGCGGGAGACCCTGGTCGAGAGCCAGGGCTTTCGCGCCCCGGCCCGGTAAGGCATCACTGGCGCGCGAAAAATCCGCTTCATCCGCGCTAAGCACCCCCGCTCCCTCTTGCTTCCAATCCATCTCTGTCGTTGAGGGGGCGACTGATTCATCTTCATACAGCATAGTGTTCATGACTTGCTCCATGGGTAATTGGTTGAGTTTTCGAGCACGGCACGAATTGCGTGCAGCAGTGCCTCTTTGCTGACGGGCTTGCGCAAAAAGTCAGCCGCACCTGCTCGCAACGCCCGGCGTTCCTCTTCCTCGCTGGCTCGGGCGCTGAGGAAGATAATTGGGATTATCCGGTCAGTTTCACTCAAACGGCGCTGCAACTCCAAACCATCGATTCCCGGCATGCGCACGTCGAGCAACAGGCAGGCTGTCTCTGCCACACGCCCCGATTGCAGGAAATCTTCAGCCGATGCGAAGGCCTCGGCTCGCAGGCCAGAGGAGAGGAGGAGCCGCCGAGTTGACCTCCTCACCGAGACGTCATCGTCCACGATTGAAACGAGCGGCTCACCAACCGTTTTAGTTTTCGCATCCATTGCTGTTCCTCGAACGAACTTTGTTCATGCGATTACAGTATGGCGTGCGCGGGTAGGATTCTACTGTACCTTGGGCCAGTGCTGAGGGCTGTCCTTTGGGACAGGTGGATTTTTATTTAACCTGACTTGCGACTCCAAGCTTCTCAACCATTCTGACCAGATCAGCGAGAGATTCCGCGCCCATTTTCTGCATGATGTGCGCGCGATGAAATTTAATCGTTCGCTCGGTGGTAGCGAGTTCGCCGGCGACCTGTTTGTTAAGCAGTCCGGCGGCAACGCGAGGCATCACTTCGCGCTCACGCGGCGTGAGCTGTTCATAACGTTCGCGCAATTGCCCGGTTTCAGATCGCTCCTTGTGCGCGGACCGGTCGCGCTCGATGGCGGCGCGGACGGCGTCCAGCAGACCGCGGCTGCGGAAGGGCTTGGTAAGGAATTCCACGGCGCCCGCTTTCATCGCGCGCACCGTCATCGGGATGTCGCCATGCGCAGTAATAAAAATGATCGGAATGTTGATTCCAGATTGAGTCAGCTCGCGTTGAAGTTCGATGCCGCTCAACCCCGGCATGCGCACATCGAGCACGAGGCAGGCCGGCCCTTCGGGTCGCGGGTTCTTCAGGAATTCCCGGGCGGAAGTAAAGGTTTGGACCTTCAGTCCGGCTGCCCGAATGAGACGCTCGGTGGAACGACGAACCGAGAGGTCGTCATCAACGACAAATACGATGGGCTCGACCTCTGTCATGACGCGGCATGGCCTACATCGGGCAGGCTGAACAAAAAGGTCGCACCAGGTCCTTGGTTCGGCTCAGCCCACAACCGGCCGCCATGAGCTTCGATGATCGAGCGGCTGATCGCCAGTCCCATTCCCATCCCCTGCGGCTTCGTGCTATAGAACGCTTCGAAGAGCAGGTCCATTTCTTCGGGTTTGAATCCGGTGCCTGAGTCCTGCACGCTGAGCCAGACCTCAGGTGCTCCATCGCGTATTTCGCGGCGACCGCAAATTATCAGGACACGCTTCGATTCCTCGACTGTGTTCATCGCATCCATTCCATTAACGACCAGGTTCAGCAAAACCTGATGAAGTTGCACACGATCTCCTGAAACAAGCGGTAGTTCTTCCTTCAACTCCGTGCGGATGGTTACCCGACGCGAAGCCGATTCATACCGGGCAAGCGCACATACATCCGTAATTACATCCCTTAGGTTCAGGTGGGTTCTCTCGAACGGCGCTTTCCTCGCCAACTGCCGAACCCGCGCGATGACGGCACTTGCGCGGTCGGCATCGTCAACGATTTCCGTCAGGGCGTCCCGAACTTCTTCCAAATGCGGAGCGCCTTTTGGCAGGAGGTCGAGACAGGCATTGGCATTATTGACGACGGCGGTGAGTGGTTGGTTGACTTCATGGGCTATGGAGGCGGTCAATTCACCCATGGTGGTGACCCGGCTGACGTGCGCGAGGTCCGCCTGCGCCTGACGCAGCGCTTCTTCGGCCTGCTCGCGCTCAACGGCGATACTCGCCAGATGGGTGATCTGCTCGATGAGATTATGCTCTTGCGGAGTGGGACTGCGCGGTTCGCGATAGTAGATAGCGAACGTCCCCAACACCTTGCCTGCTGAGGAGAGTATCGGCGTGGACCAGCAGGCTCGCAGGCCGTGCCCCAGGGCGAGATCGCGAAAATTGGCCCACAGCGGATCGGTGGCGATGTCCGAGACGATCACGGGCTCTGCGCGGTAAGCGGCCGTCCCACACGAACCCACGCAGGGGCCGATGACGATACCATCGATTGCTTCAGTATATTTTATCGGCAGGCCAGGCGCTGCGCCGTGGCGAAGCCGGTTGGCTTTCGGGTCCAACAAAAGGATCGAAGACAAACCGCCGCTGGCCAATTCTTCGACGAGCCGGCATAAGGAATCAAGGACGAGAGCGCGAGAATCCCCCCTGGCTATCATTTCGAGAAGCCGTTTCTCTCCAGCCAGCAACATCTCGGCCCGCTTTCGCCCGGTGATGTCCGTCGCGCTACCTATGAATTCCACCAAATCCCCGGATGCGTTCAAGACCGGATGGCCGACCGTATGGATGTATTTGACCGTCCCGTCCGGAAGAAGGATTCGGAATTCCACTTGGTAATCTGACTTTTCACCTATTGCTCGATCGATTGTCCCCTGCCAATTGGCACGATCCTCCGGATGAACCCGCTGGAGCCGCTCTTCCCAAGCCGGCATGCCCTCCTCTGGATCAAAGCCATAGATGCGATACCACTCCTCGGAAAGATGCACGGCTTCTCGTCCCGCCACTCGCCAAATCCAACTCCCCGTATGCGTGAGCCTCTGCGCTTCCGCCAGATTACTCTCGCTTCGCCGCAACGCTTGTTCCGCCTGGTTGCTCTCCGTGGTGTCCATCACCGCTCCAACAAACTCGAGTTCTCCCGACTCACCTCTTTCAGCATGAGCCACAATGTGGACATGTTTGACTGAACCATCCGGCATCAGCAATCGATGTTCAAAATCAAAGTCCTTCCCATCCTGCGATGCGCGTTCGATTGTCTGTTTCACGAGGGGTGCGTCTTCCGGATGGAACCGCTGGAGAGCAAGTTCCACGGTCGGTTTCGTAGTTCGGTCGTATTGGAAGATTCGAAAGGTTTCCTTTGACCAGATGATCTCGCCGTTGGAAGGTTTCCAGCCGAAGCTTCCGGTATGACTGAGCCTTTGAGCTTCCGCCAGATAGGCTTCGCTGCGCCGCTCGGCACGCTGACGGGCGATGCGAATGCTGCTGGCATTCTGCAGGGCGACAGATCGCAGCAGCTCGTCCTCGTCAGCCTTCGTCGTCACGAGTGACCTCCGATATGTTTCTCCGCGAGCTTCGTGCCGAGCACACGCGCCCGGATCTTGGCAAAGGCAGTGTCACGGGTCGTTGAAGTGTTATCACTGAAAGGCGAGAACCCGCAGTCGTCCGTGGTGCCGAGTTGCTCGACGGGTATGTACTCAGACGCTTCAAGTACGCGGGCACAGACTTCTTCCGGCGTCTCAATGCGTGGGTTGCCCGGAGCAATCACTCCGACGAAAACCCGCTGGTCCGGTTTCAGGTATTTGCGTATGATTTTCAGGACGTGAGGGCGGTCACCCTCGGCAGAAAGCGCGATGTAGAAGTTTCCCGCCTTCAGTTCAAACAAGCTGGGCAGCAATTCAGCGTAATCGACATCAGCGCTGTGCGTCGAATCGAAATCATTTCCCGGGCAGGTATGGACCCCGATGCGGCTGCGCTCTTCGGGCGAGAACCGCGACAGCGCGAGATTATTGAGGTCAATGAAGCTGTTAAGGAGATGCCCAGAGGGATCGATCTTCACGGCCAGCCGTCCTTCGGTGAAGTCCACCTGGACCTTATGCGCGCCCTTTTTCAGGCAGCGCCTTATCTCCGTTTCGTGCTCGCTCAGCAAATCGTCAATGAATTGCTCACGCGAATAATCCGGAATCCTCTCTGTGTACATCAGACTCAAGGCCGAAGGTGATATCACCGCCTGCTTGAGTGGCACGTGCGCGTAGCGCTGGGCGACCTCCAGATAACAGTCCGCGTATCGCTTGTAACAGAAAGGCCCGCTGGTGAGCCGGGATAGGCGGCGCGTATGACCATCAGAGAATGGGATTGTGAAGCCGTCCGGCGCTGTGTTCGCAAGCCCATGCACGCAGTACGTGGCGAAATTGTGATACTTCCTCTGTTCGCCGTCTGTGACAACCGGAGAGCCCGTGGCCTCAAATCGGTCAATGGTGTCTCGAATCGCATCTTCATAGAGAGGAGCGAGATTAGGATCCTCACTGTCGCCTTTTGCGACTCTGTCGATCAGAGCCAGCGGTCTTGGGATGCTGCCAATTGGCTCGGTGGGTATGCTGATTGATGCAGCCTTAGCCATACTTAGCCTTTTTCAACCATAATTGACCGTCCTGTTGCCGACAATCGGCTCCAAAGGTGGCTCGCAATAGGTTCTAGTGGCTCACGAAGATAGTAACATAGTTGCTCAACGGCGTCATGAGTTGTTATCGCCACCGGCAGGCAGGCTTATCAGGAAGGTTGCTCCTGGCCCCGAGTTTGGCTCAGCCCACAAACGGCCGCCATGCGCCTCGATAATCGAGCGAGAGATGGCCAAACCCATGCCCATGCCGTCGGGCTTAGTCGTATAGAACGCTTCGAAGAGCCGGTCCATTTCTTCAGCCTTCAATCCGATGCCCGCGTCTTGCACGCAAAGGAGGGCCGCAGGCGTTCCGGCGGCTGCAGTCTGTTTTCCAACGACCAACAGAATTCGTTTCTCTTCCGGGACTGAATTCATTGCGTCCATTCCGTTCATCACCAGGTTGAGCAGAACCTGCTGGAGTTGCACACGGTCGCCGGAGACGCGCGGCAACTCCTGTGACAGATCGGTGCGGATCGTGACGCGGCGTGCAACCGATTCATAACGAGCAAGCGCCAGGACATCCTTGACGACATCTTTCAGATCGAGGAGCGACTTCTCGACGGGCGCCCTTTTCGCCAACTGCCGTACTCGCCCAACAACGGCACTCGCGCGCTCAGCATCGTCACGTATCTCTCCGAGCGCTTCTCGAATATCTTCAAGATTCGACGCGCCGTCTGGCCCGACTTCTCCAGGTCGGTTCGACGCCGGTTCCAGGAGACTTATGCAGGCATTGGCATTGTTGACGACGGCGGTGAGCGGCTGGTTGACTTCATGCGCGATGGAAGCGGTCAGTTCACCCATGGTCGTCAGGCGTGTCATATGAGCGAGTTCCGCCTGCGCCTTATGCAACTCGTGCTGTGTTCGATTGAGATCCTCAATATTCGTTTGGAGTTCTCGTGCGGTTTGGCGGAGTTTTTCTTCAGAGCGCTTCTGTGCGCCGGTGATCGCGAGGACGAAAACGGCGGCCAGCGCAAAAACGGCCAGACGCGGTATTTCTGCCGAATCGACAGCCAACGAATGTACCGGAGCCAGGAAGTAATATTTGAAAGACAGCAGGGAAAGCACCGTGGCCAGGACGCCTGCCTTGAGTCCACCGATCCAGGCGGTGAACATGATCGCGCAGAGAAACAGCGAAACTGGCGCCGCTTGCAAATTAAACTGAAGTTGTGCTACGAGCAGCGTTGCGGTAACCGACAGAAGACCCACCGCATAACCCAGCATTGCCCGCGGGCCGGTCCGGACGGCTTTGGCTTTGCCCATATAACTTGCCTTTGAAGCGCAACCAATCGGCACGAGGGTGCCCTGCCGTAGATTGTAAAGCAGAGGGATCGCTTCAACAAGTTGGATGCTGTTCTCGTCGCCCGGAACCGGATCTTAACAGGAGGAAACGGAGGGAACAGAGATTCCTTCTCCGTTTCCTCTGGTTGCTCCTGTTGAATTTCTTCGGCCAAAATGAATGGTTGCGAGTGGGGGCGAAAGAACTACGCTAGGGAAAATCAGCGAAAGGGAATATTTATGGCTGAAGACACTCAATCGCGCACTCCTGGTCCGAACAAATTACCAAAACGCTACCTCCAGTTTCAAAAAAGGTATCCACAGGTTTTCCAGGCCTATGATGCGCTCGGTGCCGCGACCGCGGAGGCGGGTCCGTTGTCCGACAAGACGCGCGCCCTGGTGAAATTGGCCATCGCAGCGGGCGGCCAGATGGAGGGCGCCGTGCATAGCCATACGCGGCGCGCCCTCGAAGCGGGGTGTTCACCCGAGGAAATTTACCACGTTGCTTTGTTGGGTACGACGACACTTGGCTTTCCCACCATGATGAAAGCTTTTTCGTGGATGGATGACGTGGTGAGACAAAAAGAATAACCGTAAGGACAGTGGCTTCAACCTGCGGTGAAGAGAATTCGGCGCTGATCAAATTGCTCTAAGATCGCGATGTCACGGCGTGAGCACCGGTGCTCACGCGGTCCATTTCCACCGGCACGCTTCCGCGCAATCGGGCCAGCAGCCGGTCGAGTGAAAGAGCGCCCGAACCTCGTAAAGCGACTACCACCCCAATGGTGATAGCCAGCAAGTGATATTCGAACCCTTCGCCTTTCTGTGTGCCAAACCAGTTCATGAAAACCCCGAACTGCCAGTGCACCTTGACGACGGCTACCGCCATGGGTGCAGATGATGGTGAGCGCTGCAACCCGCCCTAAAAATCCCGCGATCAACATCAACCCGCCGAAAAACTCGGCGCAGATAGCTAGAAAAGCAAAAGGGGCTGGAATCCCTAACTGCTCAGTGAAGAACTTCATCGAGCCGC
The DNA here is from genome assembly GCA_003218935.1 of Verrucomicrobiota bacterium. GTDB lineage: Bacteria > Verrucomicrobiota > Verrucomicrobiia > Limisphaerales > AV2 > AV2. The sequence continues at coordinate 2,700 of QHPA01000210.1, read as the reverse complement.
TCAAACCGTATCCGCCGAACCAGCCCAGCATCAATTGTTCGCCATGAATGAAGAAGAGCATGCCCAGCACGAGCCGTGCGATCGTGAGCGCGTAATCCTCGTTGGTCTTAACAAGTCTGTTCAACATATCAGTATTCTTTCAGGTTGGGAGGGGAGCAACCTGTGACTGCTCGGTGTTGTCCCATCCGGGTTAAAGGTTGCGGTGGCAGTTGGTTCGAGAATTTCTTCGTTCATGCAAGCAATGGATTATTACCTGGCATCAGTCATCGCCGTTATGTGGCCTTTCGGAGACGCAGGGCGTTGGCAATAACGGAAACCGAGCTGAGTAGATGAAGGCAAAGAAGAGGTTTTGCCGGATGTTGCGCATTACCAGACGACTTAAGTGGATCGCTTTGACGATTGCCCGCAGATCGCCTTCGATGAGAGTTATTCCAGCGCTCTCGATAGCGACGTCCGTGCCCGTGCCCATGGCGATGCCAACATCGGCAGCCGCCAGCGCAGGAGCGTCATTGATGCCATCGCCAGCCATGGCGACGATGTGGCCGGCGGCGCGAAGTTTTTGGGTTTCTCGATATTTGTCCTGAGGCGCAACTTCGGCGTGGACCTCATCGATCTTTAGCTTTTTGGCAACCGCCTGGGCGGTGGCCTGGCTATCACCGGTTAGCATGACAATTTTTAACCCGAGACGATGCACTTCCGCGATGGCTTCCGGAGTGCTTTGCTTGATGGGATCGCTAACGGTGAGAATGCCAGCGGTTTTGCCGTCGATTGCGGCGAAAATGACTGTGGCGCCATCGTTCTGTAGTTTCTCTGCTTCGCCTTTCAGCGATTCGAAGCCCGCGATGCCTTTGGACTCGAGCAGACGCGGAGTGCCAATAAGGACATGGCGATTTTGCACGCGGCCAACCACACCACCGCCCGTGATGGATTCAAACAGTTCGGGCTCTGCGATGGTCAAGTTGCGTTCCCGTGCACCCTGCACTATGGCGCCCGCAAGAGGGTGTTCGCTGCGCTGCTCAAGGCTGGCCACGATTCGCAGAAGTTCGTTTTCCTCCAAGCCCTGGGCGGTTACAATTTTGACCAGACGCGGTTTGCCTTCGGTGAGAGTGCCGGTTTTGTCCACGACAACGACATCGATCTTTTCAAGCGTCTCCAAGGCCTCTGCATTTTTGACGAGAATACCTTCGCGAGCGCCGCGACCGACGCCAACCATGATTGACATGGGAGTGGCAAGGCCAAGTGCGCAAGGGCAGGCGATGATGAGTACAGCGACGGCATTCACGAGCGCGTAGGCAAAGCGGGGCTCGGGACCGAACACGGCCCAACAGACGAAGGTAAGAGCGGCGATGGCAATGACGACGGGGACGAAGTAGCCCGAAATTTTATCGGCCAGGCGCTGAATGGGGGCGCGGCTCCGTTGCGCGCTCGCGACCATGGCCACAATTTGTGATAGAAGAGTTTCCTGGCCAACTCGCTCTGCCCGCATGAGGAAAGAGCCGGTTTGGTTCAGCGTACTTCCCGTGATTTTGTCCCCAGCGACTTTCGTCACTGGCATGGATTCACCGGTGATCATGGACTCATCGACGCTGCTCTGGCCTTCGACAATGACACCATCCACGGGAATTCTTTCTCCGGGCCGAACGCGGAGGGGATCGCCTTTCTGCACATGAGCGACGGGGACTTCCACCTCTTTGCCGTCTCGGATTACACGGGCAGTCCTGGCGGCTTGATTTAGCAAGGCTTTTATGGCGCCGCCGGTGCGGTTACGGGCCCTGGCCTCAAGCATCTGACCGAGCAGAACCAGCGTGGTGATTACAGCGGCAGCCTCAAAATAGAGCGGAATAACTGATCCGGTTCGGAAAAATAAGGGTGAACATATTCAGGTGGCGTGTGCGAAGCGAATTCCAGCAGCGGACAAAAAACGGCCAGCCGGCCCAGAGAACCACCGGCGTCGTAAAAAGGAATTGGATCCATTGGTTGAGGCGCGGTGGAATCCAGTGCGCGAGATGCAGGCCGGGAATGAAGTGCGCCATGGCCAGCAGGGAAACTGGCGCGGTGAGAATAGTGGCAACCCAGAAGCGCAGGGTCATTTCTTTGGCCTCGGAATTTTCCCCCTGCGGTTCCCCCGTGACCGTGACGGGCTCGAGAGCCATTCCGCAGATTGGGCAGTAGCCGGGTTGATTCTGGCGGATCTCAGGATGCATCGGACAAGTGTAGCTGGTCTCGGTTTCTTCCTGAAACGCGGGATTCCGCTCAAGTGCCAGCCCGCATTTGCGACAATCGCCAGGCCGATCAGACTCAACGCCACGAAGTTTGTTTTCGAGTTGGAGGTTCATGCGTGTAAAGCCTGGGCGTTGGTAACGGCAGCGGCGGCGGCCGGCACATTTGTAAAAAGCGGGATCAGTCCTTCCAGCATGGTAGGATGGGTAAAGATGGCGTCGCGTAACGCGGTGTAGGGGAGTCCCGCAATCATCGCGACTTGCACGGACGCCATGGCTTCTCCTGCCTCGACCCCGAAGACGGTGAAGCCAAGGATGCGATCGCTCTTTGCTTCGATGAGGGCTTTCATGAAACCTCGGGTCTCGGAAAGCGTTCGGGTTCGCAATACCGCGACGAGAGGGATCTTGGCAAGTCGATAGGCAATACCACGCTCGTTCGCCTCCATTTCGCTCAGACCGACGCGGGCGAACTCAGGATCCG
>QHPA01000209.1 GCA_003218935.1 Verrucomicrobiota bacterium | reverse complement strand
TATCGGCCTGACTACTACGCCAGCAGTCCGACGAAGAATCCCAAAGGCCCGAGTGAAAGCTTCGATCCGAACGAACCGGGCGTTCCGAAAAAGGTTCTGCGGGGCGGTTCTTACTTGTGCAGCGACCTTTACTGCACCGGCTATCGGCCCAGCGCGCGGATGAAATCATCACCCGACACGGGCCTGTCGCACACCGGCTTCCGCTGCGTCAAAGACGGGCCGCCGCCGGAACAGTCTCCCGGGCCCGCCGCCGCGTTGAACATCCGAATGCGAGGAACTCGCTGCGCGGCCCGTTTCGTGGACTTCTCCTGCGCTGTTTATTTGGCGGGTTTGACCGGCCAGTTCTTTGATTCGGTTCGCGCGGTTTTCAAATACTCCCCGATCCTCGCCACGATGTTGGGATGTTTGTCGGCGACGTTTTGCTTTTCGCCCTCATCAGTTTTTAAATTGTAAAGCTCCAACAGGTGGTCCGGGCCGAGCTTCACAGCCTTCCAATCGCCCATTCGGACAGCTTGTTGGAAACCGCGCTCGTGAAACTCCCAGTAGAGGAACTCGTGCTGATTGGTCTGCTTCAAGCCGAGCAGGGTGGGCATCATCGAAATGCCGTCGATGTCCTTCGGCGGTTTGAGTCCGGCAAGTTCGGCGGCGGTGGGCAAAAAATCCCAAAAAGCCCAGACCTGATCGCTCGTTGTGCCGGGCTTGATTTTGCCCGGCCACCGAACGATCATCGGCACGCGAATCCCGCCTTCGTAAAGGTCGCGCTTGATGCCGCGCAACCGGCCGGAGCTTTCAAAGAATTTCGGGTCCACGCCGCCTTCCTTGTGCGGTCCGTTGTCGCTGGAGAAGAAGATGATTGTGCCCTGGTCCACCCTCAGTTCCTTGAGCTTGTCCAGGATTTTGCCCACGTCCGCATCGAGTCGCGTGATCATCGCCGCTTTGTTTTTCTCCTGTTGCGGCCAGCCCTCCTTCGAGTACGGCGCGTCGCCGGGCACTTCCATGCCTTTGTCTTTCAGTTCGTTGTTCGCATGGGGAATGGTGTAGGCGAGGTAAAGGAAGAATGGATGCTGTTGATTGATGCGAATGAAATTCAACGCCGCGCGCGTGAACAAATCGTGGGAATATTGGCCCTTCCCGCCATTGGCGTTGCCCCGCAATTGCCACTGGCGTTGGTTGCGCCAAAGATATTCCGGGTAATAATTATGCGCCTGGACTTGATCGAGGTAGCCGAACCATTCATCAAACCCGTGTCGGTTCGGAACGCCGGCCGTTCCTTCGTCGCCCAGTCCCCATTTGCCCATGATCGCCGTGTTGTAAACGGCCGGTTTGAGAATCTCGGCCACCGTCACATCGCTCGACTCCCACGGCACGCGCGCGTTGCCGCGAATCCGCGCATGGCCGGTGTGCATCCCCGTCATGAGACTGCAGCGCGACGGCGCGCAGACCGTGCTGCCGGCGTAGCACTGAGTGAAGCGCATCCCTTCCGCAGCCAGTCGATCAATGTTCGGAGTCTTGATTTTCTTTTGCCCGTAACACCCCGGATCACCGTAACCCAGGTCGTCGGCGAGAATGAAAACGATGTTCGGCCTGCCCTGCGCCCTGGCGCGGAGCCCTTCGAGGTACGGGGACTGCGCGTAGCCGACGTGCAAAGCGGCGAAAAGCGCAGAATAAATTCCAAGGCGACCGGAGAATTTCATGAAGGAGGATGTTAAAAGACCAGGAAGACGCGGCCAACAAAATAAGAGTAACGGGAGAGGGGATTCCAATAGCTGCGCCAATTCGATGGAAGCGGGGCCGTCCCCATGGAGGAACATCCAACATCGAACATCCAACGCCGAACATCGAATGGCAGCGCGAATCCTCGCTCATTTCGGCGTACGGCGTTCGATGTTTTCCCTCGGTTCAGGGGTTTCAACGCGCGAATTTTCATTTCGGGGAAATCTCTCTCCGCTCGTGCCTCGCAGGGAGACGGAGTGCGGCTTCCGCGATGGTGGTGGTATCCAGATGTGCCCGGCCTTTTGGGGAATGGCTTGCCAGAACGCGATGCCGCGCCTAAGAGATGACCTATGCAACTCTCGCTGGTAATGACCGTGATTGGTCGGGACAAACCCGGATTGGTGGATTCGCTCGCGGGTATTGTGGCTGACCATGGCGGGAACTGGCTCGAAAGCCGGATGTCGCGCCTGGGCGGCAAGTTCGCCGGCATCCTTCGCGTCCAGGTCCCCGCCGAAAAAGAGGCCGCTCTGGTCGGCGCTTTGAAAAAACTCGAACCAGAAGGACTGACCGTCGTGGTTCATTCCGGCCGGCAAGACCACGCGCAGTCCGAGCGGGCACTGGTTTTTCTGGAAATCGTCGGCCAGGACCGTCCGGGAATCGTGCATCAGATTTCGCACGCGCTCGCCGCCCACGGGGTGAACGTCGAGGAGCTCAACACGGAATGCGCCAGCGCGGCGATGACGGGTGAGACACTCTTCAAAGCGCAGGCCAAGCTGAACATTCCCGAGTTATGCAACCTCGCCGAGTTGCGGAACGAATTGGAGAAAATTGCCGGGGACCTGATCGTGGACCTCACGCTAAAGGAGTTGCCGCGTGAGGTGCCGGCTCGTGGGATGTAAAGCCGGTTCAGCTATTTCAGCTCGAAATCGGAAGGTTTAAGGCCGCGTTTGAATTTGCCAAAACCAAAAAACGCCGGGTGAAATTCGCCGACGCAGGTCACGTTGTTCTTCGCTGGAATTTTGTCTTCCATTCCGAGGCCCCAATAAACGGCGTTCACGAACAAGCGGCGCAGGCCTTCGCATTCCAAATCCACGGCCGCACCGATGGTGCTGCAAACGATGCGCGATGTTTTGCCCGATTCCCAGGTGTGGTTGCGGACCCAAATGATCGGCATCATCGGGTTGTTCTTCGGCCCAGCCACCGGTTTGTCGGTCGGCTTCATCCCTTCGAGCACCTGGCCGTAGACGAGCACCTGAGCGTCCTGGGGCAGGTGGGCAATGCCGTAAACGTCAGTTGGCCCCCAAATGTCCTCGATGCCGCGCAGGATCGGGTGCGCTTTGAACTGTTCGTTGATGACGCCCCGCGTGCTTTCCTTGCCGTGGTTGCCGTGATGGCTGACCCAGGTGTCGCCGAGGACTTGCTGGCCGAATCCTCCGGGCCAATCCGTGCTCTGCCAGTCGAATTTTACGTAAGGACTCCGCCTGTTGCGGCTGTAGGCGAAGGAGTGCGTGGAGGTGCGAATGGCGAGGATCGGTTTGCCGGAATTCAGAAAGTCCACGAAATATTTCATCTGGTCATCCGGCAGTTCGCGGAAGCGCAGTTGCATGACAGCCATGTCAGCGGTCTTCAGGGCTTCCATGCCCACGATATTGGTCTGGTTGTTGGGATCAATGGTGCCGTCCGCGGGGTTGATCGGAAAGAGCACCGTGCATTTGAACCCGTGCCGCACCGCGAGAATTTTGGCGAGCATCGGCATCCCTTCTTCTGATCGGTATTCCTCATCGCCGGTGATGAACACGATGTGCCTGCCTTGGCCGGGGCTTTCCTTGCCTTCATAAACGACCCAGTCGCGCGCCTCGCTGCGGATTGCCGCGAAGCTCAAAACCATCATCAGGGATGCCCAGTATTTCATAACGGTTCTCTTGACGGAATTTTGCCGCCCGGATTCATATCGCGCCCCAGGAGAAAGAGCAACGAGAAGTATTTTTCAGCGCGCGAACTTGACGGCTGGTCCCGCAACGAACATTGTGTGGTCAGCAACGGTCAAATTGGGTTGAATTAGAACTCATTCAAAGGCTTTTTATGGCTCACGTCGTCACTGATAAATGTCAGCGCTGCAAGTTCACCGATTGCGTGGAAGTCTGCCCGGTTGCCTGCTTCTACGAACTGGACCAGCAATTGGTGATCCATCCGGAGGACTGCATTGACTGCACCGCGTGCGTCGAGGTCTGTCCGGTCGAGGCCATCTACGCCGAAGCTTCGGTTCCTCAGGAATACCAGGCCAGCATTCAATTCAATTCCGCGGAAGCGCGGCGCGTGAAAGACGGTGGCAACGAGGCGATTATCAGCAAAAAGGACCCTTTGCCGACCGCCGAGCAAAGGAAATCGGAATTGGGTTATTGAATCCCAGGTTCATCCCAGGTAGGGAATCGTCAGTGGGCCTTGCGGCAAAACAGCGACGCGGGCTTGCGGCCCGAATTGCTGGAGACGTTCCTTCACGGCGGCGCCGATGTCGCGGCAGGGAGAGAGGTGACAGGCCTCAATCACCTCGGCGGGGAGCGAGCTGTAAACAAGCACGGTCGCCTTGCGCTGAATGAGCGCCTGGATTTGCGCCTGCCATTGTTCGGGACGAACAAAGCCGGGCGTGGCGAGCATCGCCAGAATTTCTTCGGAGCTGGAGGCGCTGCGGAGCAGTTTGTCCAACGGACTGTCCGCCGGCACGCCTTCGCGGCACTCGCACGCCAGAATAATCGTTCCGCGCTCCTGAACGATGCGCGCGGCGGCGCTCATGCCTTTCACGCCTTGATACAGGCTCAGGTCCAGCGGATAGCCACTGTTCGTTGTCACCACGATTTCAAAGGGCGATTTCACTTTTTGCATCGCTGACGCGCGGACAAATTCGCACCCGGCCTTATGGGCGGCCAGCAGGTCACCGGCAAACACACCGGTGATTTGTTTCTGCTCGTTGAGACTGACGTTGAGCAGGAAACTTGGGCCGATCCGCAGAGCGATGTCTCGCAGCTCCTCCCAAAGCGGATTGCCTTCCGTGATGCCAAACGCAGCGCGCGGGTCGCCAATGTTTTTCGCGCCGTGATTGCTCATCACCGTTTTCAGTCCGGCGCAACCGGGCATGATCCCTTTCGGGCCGCCGCTAAACCCGGCAAAGAAGTGCGGCTCGATGAAACCTGTGATGACGCGGACATCGGCTTCGGCCAGATGTCGATTGAGGAGCGCCGGCGTGCCGTCTCGCGTAGTTCCGAGTTGAACGAGAGCGTCGGGATTTTCCGGCTCGTGGTTCAGCACCCGGTAATTTGCGGTGACCTTCGGCGTGAGCATCTTTTCCAGTTCCGCGCGCGTGTTTGGACGATGCGTGCCAAGCTGGTTCAGCAGCGTGATGTTGCGGCCCGGCACAACGCCCTGCAAATGCTCCAGCAACCACGGGATGATGCGCTCGTTCGGCGTCGCCCGGGTGAGGTCAGTGAAAGCGATGCAAACGCGGTCGGTTGGCTTGATCAGCTCGCGGATCGGTCGCGCGCCGATGGGTTTTTGCAACGCGCCGATGAGCGCGCTCCTTTCGTCCGGCAAACCTGGATTGTGCGACGGCTCAATGACAGTGGCGCGGTCGTCCGGCAGATCAACCGTCAAATGGCTCTGACCATACGCGAGGTTCACTTTCATGGTCAGAAAATAATCGAATGCGCCAAAAAGAGCGAAAGGAAATCATGCCCGCGACCCATTACAAATTCCCGGACTAGAACTGCTCGATGCGATAGTAACGTTGCGGTGTTCCGCTGACGGTGTTGGTTGCGGAAGTGATGCTGCCGGTCGCGTTGAAGTCGCCAAGCGCGCTCCAGTTTGTCTGGGTCAAGTCGTCCTTGTATTCGACCCGGTAGGTCTTTCCGACCTGCGAAGCCCAGTTCAGTGTAACGACGCTATTGCCGGACATGGCGACGCCGGTGAAACGAAGTTCAACGGCGCTGTTCACAACGATGCTGAAAGTTTGAGCGTCGCTGAGCGGGGGCGAACCATTATCTGTCACTCGCACGGCCACCGGATACGTGCCGGGGCCTTGCGCCTCGGTTGGCGTCCAAACGAAGACGCCGCTACTGGCGTTGATGGAAGCTCCGGGCGGCGCGCCGGGATCAAGACTGTAACTCAACGTCTGGCCGCTGTCCGAGTCGGTTGCGGTGGCCGTGAACAACAACTGACTGCCTTCGTTGATCGTCTGGTTGTCGATGGCGGCCAGCACCGGCGCGTGATTGGTCGGTGTGCCGAGGACGTTGGCAGCGCCCGGCGTCGGCGTCGGCATGAAATAATACTGCCCCGAGTTTCCGTCCGGCCAGCGGCCCTGGCTGATGTCGTTGGTCTGCTGGCCGAACGCGACGCCCTCCACGTTGGTGCCGTTGGGCGCAAACAACCAGATGCCTTCGCCGCTCTGACTGAGTTTGAAGTTCACGTGCAAGTTTGGATCGTTGGTGCTGTTTTGGTTCGTGTCGTTGTCGGCCCACACAAGCAGGAATCCATTCGCCGGGACGATGTAACCTGCCGGAATGGTGAATTGCGTGGTGTTGGTCAGGTTGTCGGTGAGCGTGTAGCCGGACAAATCGACCGGCGTCGGCCCGGCGTTGTAGAGTTCAAACCAATCGTCGTAGTGACCGTCGGCCGGGTCGGCGATGGCGCCCGTGTTACTGGCCATCCACTCGTTGATGGTCACGGGCACGGCGGGCCAGGTATTGCTGTTGGTGCCGCCCGGCGTCGCGAAATAAAACTTCTCGCGTTTGGCGGGCGTGCCGTCCGCAAACGCGCCGTAGGAACGATCGGCGTTGACGAGTTTGTAGTTGAGATAATCGATGACGGTCGTCTGGCCTCCGGCAAATCTGGTCAGCACGACAGACCCGGTCACTGTTGGAATCGCGAAGCTGGTGTGCAGTTCGTTGGTGACGGACTCGCTGCTGTTGCCGTCCACGTAAACAACCAGGAACTGGCCGGGGTTGATGCTCGCGCCCGCCGGGAAGGCCCATTGGGCGAGGTTCGTGTAATTGTTGGCGAGAAAGTAGCCGCTCAGATTAAGGGCGTTGGTTCCACTGTTGTAAAGCTCGACCCACGGATGATGATGGCCGAAGCGGTCTTGAATGCCGGTCACGTTGCCCGGTTGCACCTCGTTCAACCAGAGCAAGGGAAGGGCGAGGTTCGTGCGCACTGAGTTCGACGCGCCCGGCGTGTATTGAGGCCCCGACGGGTTGTTGGTGGTCGTAAGTGACCTGGTTGATTATGACGTCCTGATCCGGCGTGGCGCCCGGCCTGACCAGCTTCAGCGTCTCGCCGTTGTTCTGCAACTTGCCGTTGAACACGCCAGCGAGCGGAATCGCGCTCCCGTAAGCCGTGACAAAACCCGGAGCGTCACTGGCGACAACGAGGAACCCGGTGGGCGGAATGATGCTGCCGCCGGGGAAGGTGAAATCGGCGCCGTCCAACCGGAAACCGGAAAGATCGAACGCGTTGATCGTGGAGGAGTTGTAAAGTTCGATGAACGAGGCATTCGGCAACGCGGGGTTATACATGATTTCATTGATGAACACGTGGCCCCGCGGCGACTCCGCGCCGCCGGTGTAAGTGACCGTGATCGAATCTGTCGCGCCGGCAACCGGGTTGCCGTAATAATCGAGGCCCTGGATGGCCAGCGAATTGGGGCCGCCACTCAGCGCCAGCTTGATCGACCAGCCGGTCACCGAGTTCCAGGTTGCCGGGTAAGCAATGCCGTTGATGGTGATTGTTTTCACCTCCACGGGCGCCTCGCCGGTGATGGTGATGGAGTTTTTGTTCGTGCTGAAATTGTTTCCGCCGTTGCTGGTGATGGTGAACGCCGCGTTGGCGCCCTCGTTGTTCAACGTGCTCAACAGCGAGTTGTGCATCGTGGCAATCCAGCCCTTTACGCCCGACGGCGAGTTGACAGTGACGCCATCCGCGGCAAAAGCGGCGTATTTCGCGTCCATGACCGGGTTGACGTTGGCGTTCAGCATCGGGCCGTTGGCGATTTCCTTGAACGCGCGGAGATAGGCGCGGCGGAACGTGGGGTTCGCGTAGATTTCACCCATCGGGCCGTCCGCGCCGTTGTAAGAGAAAAGATCATTCCCGTTTGGTCCCCACGAACCGCTGTTACCCAGCACGATATTGTAGTCACAGATCAGAAGGTTCCATTTTCCTTGCGTCGGTTTGTAGCCATACATGTTCTGCGCGTTGTTGCAGCCGAAGGCGTCCCAGTTGCCGACCGCGTGCTCGATGGCGAAAATGCGCAGCCATTCCTCCATGTCCACCAGGTTGTCCATGTTCGCCACGTAGCTGCTGGTGGCGTAAGAATTGGCGGCGTCGATCAACGCGAAGACGTTGGTGTAATCGCTCGCGGTCGTCTGCGCTTTGCGCGTCAGATAATTCCAGCGATAACTCGCGAGTTTCTTGGCGCCGCCAGTGGTCGTGTAATCGTTCAGCGTGCACCACGACTTGTTGTTGAAGCCCTGGCCGTTCGCGTCGAATTCAAACCACGGTTGCAATTTGTATAGTTGGCCATTGGTATCCGTGGAAAAGTATTCGTCGATGACATCTCCGTTGGGCACCTGCGAGTCCTCCATCAACGTGCCGCGCCGGTTGCCATTCACGTACATCGCGACAAAACGCCGGTAGTTCCAAGGCAAACCAAGCTGGCGCACCATCCAATAGCACGTTTGCTCGCGCTGGATCGTGTCGTCGTCGAACGGCCCGTTGCCCGGCGCGTGGATTTTATTGAACGAGGTTGCGCCGAGGAACTTGGCGTCTTCCGGCATGTCGCAGTGGTAATGGCAGTAGTTGCCGACCGGCGAATCAAACTGCTGGTGGTACGGGCTGCCGGCGTAACGCGAACTCATGTTGTAAATGACACGGTTGCCGCAAACCCAGGTGCCGTCGTGCGGCTCGTTGCTCATGTTCGGCAGGTTCGACCAGCGATCGATCACGTTTTGCGTGAGCCACAGATGATACGCGCCGAAACTGCTCGCCGGTGCCACGTCGCCAAAACAAACGACGCACTCGCGCACCGGGGCGCCGTTCGCCAGATCGGTCGGAAAGCGTGTCGTCGCGGATGATGCATCGGTGGCTTGCACATAAAATGCGATGACCGTGCCGGTAGCCAGGCCGGGGATCGTGGCGCTGTAAATGCCGTCACCGGCGATCGCGTCACCGCCGGCGCCGTTGTCAAGCATTGCGACCGTGGTGTAGGTGCTCGAGGGGTCCACGCGGTACTTGAGTTGCACGGATTGAATTCCATCGGGATCGTGGACGCGGGCGGTGACGACCACATTCTGGTTTGCGACGGGAATGCCAGGCAAATGGCCGACCTCGTAAATCGCCGGCCCCGTGTTCGCGGCCGCGCGGCTGTTCCGAGCGCCGGGAGTGCCGAGATTGGAAGGAATCGCCATCCTTCCCGTGTCCTCAATCCAGTTTCCATGCACTCGCATCAACACTTCGGGCCAGCCCTTAAGCCATTTGGCTTTGAGGCGCAGCGTGGCTGTCTGGCCGTTGGCATCGGGCACAATAGTGGTCAAATCGCCTTGAACGCAATTGGCGGCGGTCCACATCTGATCGCTCGCCCGGATGTGCAAAGAATGCGTGCTCGAAAAGCCGTTGGCCGTTTCGAGCAACGAGCGGACGTGATCGCCTTGGGGAGTCCAACTGCCGAGCCCGCTTTCAAAGTCCGGGTTGGCGATGATGTTTGCCGCCGCGGGACCACCGGGCCGAAATTCGACGTTGTCAATCAGACATTCGCCCGCGCCCAACAAGCCTACTTGCACCAGATCGACGCCGCTGTCGTTATAGTCGGCGCCGTTGTCCATGGTGGCGGTGACTTCGATGTTCGTCCACGGCGCCTTGCCCGATTCATCACTGTCAGCCCAGTTGGAAGCCAGACGATGGTTGCTGCGCGGATCAATGAGTTCGAGGCTGCTGCCCCCGCCATGAGACCATTGTCCCCATCGCCCGCCAACGCCGTAAGTGACTTCATCGACGACAATCCAGGCAATGTTGGTCTTCGTGACTCCGGGTGTGTTGGTGTTGATCACCAGGTCGGGCATGGACACGGCAAGTCGCTCGCCGCTGCCGGACAAGTGACCGCCGAAATCGCCGACCGCGTTGTTCGTGCTTAAATTGCCATAATGCGCTAACAGGTTGGCCGCGTTCTTTGCCACGATGAGGTACCCGCTCGCCGGGATCACCGTGTTGGTGGGGATCAGGTAGTCAATGCCGGAGGTGAATCGCCAGCCGCCGACATTGATTGCATTGGCGCCCTTGTTGTAGAGCTCAACATACTGGTCGTTGTCATCGCCGGAGATCGGACTGTACATGATTTCGTTTATGACGACGTCGCGCACCCTAATGGCGCTGTTGGCCGCGCCGGGAGTGCGTGTTTGCATCGGATAAAATTCCGACGCGCCGTCCGGCCACCGCCCCATCGACACGGCGTTTTCCTGACCTTCGAACCGAACGCAGTCGAGCACGCGCGAGCCGTCCGGATTCTTGAAATAAATCGTCTCGCCCACGGCGCTGAGCCTGAAACCCATCTGGTTCTCGTCGAAATAAATGAATCCGCGCGCCGGAATGACTGTCCCCGGTGGAATCGTGAACAAGTTTGTATTTGGATGATCGGAAAGCGTGCAGCCGGAGACGTCCACCGACTGATTCCCGTGGTTGTAAAGCTCGATGTAATCGTAAAGCGGCGGGTCCGTGTGCGCCAAAAATTCGTTGACCATGACCGAGCGGAGCGGACTGGCATGGTAACCGTCCACGCCGCCGGGCGAACCGCCGGCCTCATCGCTGATGTCCCACGCGCGCGGGTCGGCCTCTCCGAAGGAAGGCCGCGCAAGAACCAGTGAATGTCCGGTGCCGTCGGCCGCAACCGGCCAAGGCGGTTGGTTGCTGTAGGGAACTTCGAGGTAAATCGCGTCTATCTCGCTGCGCAGCCGGACGGTTCCTGAAGTCTTCAGCGAACCGGTGTAGGGCCCCAGCACATTGGCGATTCCATAGACGCTCTGAAGGTCCGCCGGAACCTTCGCGACGACCAGGAAACTGCCGCCCGCCAGGATTGTGTTGGTGGGGAAGGTAAAACCGATGTCCCCGGAGATACGATATCCGCTGATGTCTTCGTAAAAAGGATTGGCGTTGAACAGCTCGATGAATTCCAGATTCCTGCCGTCACCGCGCGGCGCCGGTTTATACATGATCTCGGAAATCACGAGGCCGGTCTTGCGACTGGAGGGACCGAGCGGTTCAGAGTTGACGGGCAGAGCGCCGACAACGGCGCCGGTGACATCGGCGACGTCACGAAATTGGGCGGTGGCCGATTGATTTGTGTTATGGCTGGAAACGGCCAGGCCGAAGTAAATCGTCGCGGGCATGGCGATGCTGGCGGAGCCGACTTGCGTCCAGGTCTGTCCGTCGTAACTGGCGTAGCCCGTGAATTGATTGCCGACTCGCTGCAGGCGCAGCCAGGTGGCCGGATAATTCACTGGAAAGGAACCGCTCGTCGCGGCTGCGCTCCCGGACGGATCGCGCCACTCGAAAAAGCACCCGCTCAAACTTGGAGTCGCCAGCGCGCCTGCGAAACGGCCTCCGGCAGTCAAATCCTCGCGCGCCATCAGACCGGCTTTTGTCCACACATCCGCCAGGTCAACGGATTGCAGGCGGGCTTTGACATCAAAATTTCCCGTGCGCAGTTGATAACTGAATTGCAGTTGATCGGACCCGCCGCCGATGTCGCCTCCGCCGCCTGCCACGTTGAAATAACCGTTGGTCAGCCTGGTTTGAGAACCCGTCAGCGGCGGGTTGCCGATATCCTGCGGCGTGAATTCAGATGCGGCGAATGAAATCCTTGAGCCGGGAGCGATCGTGTTTGGAATCGCAGCGCGATCGCGAACTTTGTTGACCGTCAGAGTATAAACCGTGCCGAAGGCCAGCGGGCTGGTGGCCAGGACGATGGTGCGCGTGTCGCTGCCGAAGGCGGCCGAGGAAACGCTGGCGCCATTATTGAGTGAATAGTTGGTGAAGGTCGTCGCGCTGGCGGCTTCGACGGGTTCCGAGAAAGTGACTTTGACAGCCGTGCTGCCGACGTTGACCGCAAAGAACAGCGTGGGTGGATTCGTGTCAGGCGTGATGTTCAAGGCGGCCGTTGCGCTGTTGGTGTTGCCGAGCGAATTCGTCAGGTAACAACTGAATTGCGCGCCGTTGTCGCCCATGACTGTGGCGGGAATGGTGTAGATGGCATTATTGGCGCCGGGAATGTTCGCGCCACCGCGCCGCCACTGATAAGAGACCGGATCAAGGTTGCTGACGCGGATGGCGAAAGTGGCCGGCTGGCCCTCGACGACGGTGGTGTTGGTTGGCTGTTGCGTGATGATCGGCGGCGTGAACGATGTGCCCCAGGGCAACAGGCGGCTCGCGGGGATTGGCTCCTCCGTCGTGTTGTCGGGAAGCTCCCACATGACGGCCAGGTTGTCGCCGCCACCGCCTTCCTTTTGCAACGCCTCGATATAATATCGCTGCCCTGCGGCCAGACTGATGGGAGCGGATTGTTGCTCGGCGTACTTGGTCCATTCACGGGAAGTGGTCCAGCCGGGCACGAAGGCGATCGTCTGCACATTCGCCGGAGTCTCATCCGTGCTCAGAAATAAAGTGGAATTATCGTCGCTTGAAATCCAGAACGTGTAGCTGCCCGTCTGCGGGGGAAGAATGAAGCCGTG
>QHPA01000208.1 GCA_003218935.1 Verrucomicrobiota bacterium | reverse complement strand
AGCAGGTACAGCGCGAAGATTTGGCCGTCGAATCGTTTCCGGCGGTAGAGCCATGCGAGCAGGAGGTAAAGCGCCAGATTCAATGAAGCCTCATAAAGCTGCGTTGGATGCACCGGCGCCGATGGGTCATCCTGGCCGACCAGTCGGTGCAGCAAATGTTGGCGCCAGACTTCGGACTGGTTTGGAAACCGAATCGCCCACGGCAAATCGCACACGCGGCCATAGCAGCAGCCGTTCATCAGGCAACCGATGCGGCCAAAGGCGTGGCCCAGTGCAATGCTGGGCGCGAGGATGTCGGCGATTTTCCAGAGCGGCAGTTTTTTGAACCGAACGTAAAGGACGCAGGCAAGCGACGCGCCGATCAGCCCGCCGTAGAAGACCAGTCCGCCGCCGCGGATATTCAACATCTGCCAGAGCGGGTTGCCGGCGAAGTCTTCGCGCCAGTAGGAGATCACATAAAGACCGCGCGCGCCGATGATCGTGCCGAGAATCAGCCACGGGCCGAGGTCCACAATGGTTTCGCCCGGGATACCGTCATGCAATGCACGCCGGCTGGCGGTCCAGAGCCCGACAAGAATGCCGATCGCAACGAGAACCCCATACCAGTAAATGTTGAAGCTGCCGAATTGGAAGGCGATTTTGTGCACGCCGCGGGAAGTTAGGGTTCGCGGTTTGAAATTTCAAACGGCAAATGCCGCCGTATGCTTCGAGCGACGCTTACTCCGAGGCATTGGTCAAATGGACTGGCGCGTTCGGGAGCGGCGGCGTTGCCGAGCCGGGCTTTTGCTCCCGAAATCCGGGCGGCAAGGGTGGCTCTCCGAAACCAGGAGGCAGCGGGGGCAGTTGGGTCACGAGCATTCGCCAGGTCTGGCGGTCGCCGGGAGACATTTTCTTCCAAAGTTCGGCATTTTTCAGGAACTGAGCGCGTTCTTTGGGCGCCATTTCGGCGAATTTCTGGAAAGAACGAATGCAGGCCAGGCGTTGCGCTGGCGGGAGTCTTTCGAAAGCCCGCAAGGTTCTTTCCATCTCCTGTCGTTCAGGCTCGGAGAACGCGCCAAGCGTTCTTTCCTTCTCCCTTGGCGGCAGCTCGAAGTAGCGCTGAAAATTGTCGTACATACGCTGGCGCTGGTTAAGGGGCAGCAACGACCACCCGGCCAGTTGTTTTTCCAGCTTCTCCCGTTGTTCGGGTAGAAGGCCCCGCCAGGTGTCTTCGCGTTCCGACGCCGACGCGGACTGGATCCGCAGGAAGTCTTTTTGCGCGTCAGGCGGAAGGGAGTCCCATTGCTCCAGCCACTCCTTGACGGTCGTTCGGTATTCGTCCGGGATGAGGGCCAGTTGCGCGACGCGGTTGGTTGGCGCTGTTCTCATCAGCGGCGCCACATACCATTGCAGTTCGGTGGCCTGGAGGCGCGCCTCGCGTTCGTCCGCGGTCAATGCGGAGTACTCGCGCAACTTTGCCTGCAAATTTGTCCGGATCGGCTCGGCGATGCCCGCCAGCGTTTTGTCCAGGTCCACCTGCCTCAACCCGAGTAATTGGCGAAAGTAAGCGATGGGCGGAGGCGGCAACGGCGGCAGTCGTGTGCCCGCTGAAGCATTCGTCGGCGCCGCGCCGGCGTCCGGCGGTTGGACGACAACGACTGCGCATCCGACGCCGAAGCAAAACAGAGAGGCAAGATAACGCCGCGCACGCATGGGAAGGACCGTCATTTCATGGCCACTTCCTTCAACACCTTAAGCAGCTTTTCATCCGCCTCCGGCCGCGTCTGGCGGAGGCGGCTGATAAACTCGTAGTCGTTCCACATCTCTGCCGGCGGCAGCGAGGCAACTTGAGAAACGGTCTCCACGCTGCGAGCAACGTTCGCCAGCGCCAGCGCCATCCTCTCGCGCTGGACGGTTCGGTATTGCCAATAGCTTGACGCCAGGACGACGAGGAGCAGGCACGCGGCGGCGAACTGTTGAGCCGGGCGGCGCAGTCCGAGCCGGCGGAAGATTCGGGGGGTGTGCCGGTGTCGCCGTTCTTCGCGTTCGACCGCTTCGAGGACCTGCGCGGCGAAATTCGTGGCCAGCGGCGCGTCCGGCAGCCGGTGAAGCAACTGGCTCAGCGCCATTTCCTCTTCCCAGACTGCGTTCGCCGATGGGTCGGAGGCGAGGTGCGCGCGCAACCGCGCCTCTTCGCCATCTGTCAGTTTGCGGCGCGTTGCGTTTTCGAGGAGTAGATTGAATTCAGCATCGCTCATATCCTGTGCTTGCTGCTAAAACCGCAGGTGGGACAAAGTTGCGGTCATTTCCCGGAAATTTTCCACACGCCACTCCGCAAGTATGGCTTCAACTTTTGCTTCAAGGTCTCCCGGCCACGGTGAATAAGCGACTTGGTGGCGGAAAGCGAGCAGCCAAGCACTTTAGCGATGTCCTCGTAGGAAAGCTCATCCTGACGGCAAAGCAGAACGGCCAGGCGCTGATTCTCCGGCAGTTCCGACAACGCCTGTTGAATCTTGTGTTCGAGCTCCCGGTGGAGCAGCGCGTCCGGCGGCGAAAAGGTTTTAGCGTCCTCAAACTGGCGCAGGGGCTGGCCTTCGTGCTCGGGATGCGGCGCCTCGAACGAATCGGTGGGATGCCGCGAGCGCCGGCGGATTTCGTTCAGGCATAAATTGCGCGCGATGGTAAAGAGCCAGGTCGTAAACTTCGCGGAGACTTTGTAGCGGTCGGCCGATTTGTAAACCTGCACAAAGACGTTTTGGGCGAGGTCCTCGGCTTCGGTGGCGTCGCCGAGCGCGCGGTAAACGAGGTTCATCACGGGTTGCCTGTATTTGTTCACCAGTTCCTCGAAAGCCTGAGGTTTCAGGAAATCCGAAATCCGCAGGCCGAAGCCCGAAAGCGGCGCTCCGTCCGCAGCCGGCCAATCGCACGCGGTCGGCATGAGTGGTTTAAATGCGCGTGTTGCCGAAAGGCGGGATTGAAACCGCCGGTCAAGAAGCCGTGCACAGGGAGCGCGGACGGCCATGTCCGCGTGCACGGTGGATGGTCGGGCATTACTCGGATAAAACTGTCCCGCTGCTGACCGGCAGTCTGAATCGCGCCTCTGGCAGGCGGCAGTGTCTTAATCTGGTTGTAGCGGCGGTCTGTGACCGCCGAAAATGGCGCTCATAGAGCGCCACTACAATTCAGATTCTGAAATCAAGACACTACCTGGCAGGCCGCGCGCTTGCGTTCGCCGCCGGTTGTTCCTAAGTTGCGCCGATGCCGACGCTGTTGGAGAAAATTGTGGCCGACGCCTCCGTGCGCCTGCCACTGCCGACGGGCCAGCAACCCTCGCGGGAACTGGCTCGCTACAAAGGCTTCCTCAAGGTCGAATCCCACCGGCTCAAGATGCTGCATCGCGCCAGTGCCGGCGGGCGCGAAATTTGCCAGGCCCGCGCCGCCGTGCTGGACGTGCTGCTGCGCTACATCCTCAACGCGGTCGAAGCCAGCACCAGGGTCGAAGGCAAAACGCCGCCACCCAATTTCGCGTTGGTGGCCATGGGCGGCTACGGCCGCGGCGAGCTGAACCCACAGAGCGACATTGACATCATGTTTCTGCACAACAGCGATACGATTTCGGCAGCACGCGGCAAGCCCCATCCGTATCTGTCGGCGCTCACGGACGGCTTGCTTTACACCCTCTGGGACATCGGCTTGAAGGTCGGCCATTCGGTGCGGACGGTTGACGATTGCGTCAAGGTCGCCAACAGCGACATGCAGTCGAAGACGTCGCTCATTGAAGCCCGGTTCATCACCGGCGACGAGAGGATGTTCAAATACATGGAAACGGTCGTGCTGGCCCGGTGCGTGCGTGGATTTGAGGACGAATACATTGCGGCGCGGCTGGGGGATCAAGAGGCGCGACGCGCGAAGTTTGGGAATTCCGCGACGATGCAGGAGCCCAACATCAAGAACGGATGCGGCGGCCTGCGCGATTTTCAGAGTCTCATCTGGATGGCCTTTTTCAAATACCGCACGCGGTCTCTGGCCGAACTCCAAAAGCGTGAGCTGATCAGCGAAAGCGAGGGAAAACAACTTGAATCCGCCTACGATTTTTTGCTTCAGGTGCGCAACGACCTGCACTACCACGTCAACCGACCGGCGGACGTGCTCAGCAAAAGCATTCAGCCGACCATTGCACACAACCTCGGTTATTCCGACCGTTCGCCGGTCAAGCGCCTTGAAGCGTTCATGGGCGACTTGTACAGCCACATGCGGAACATCTACCTCATCACCCGCACGCTCGAACAGCGGCTCGCACTCTCGCCGCATCCCGAACGGCGGCTGCCGTCGTTCGGTGAATTACTCCGCCAGGGTCGGCACCGTTTTCAGCAGCAACTCGTGGATGGGTTCAAGTGCATCGACGGAGAGATTTGTCCTGTATCCGGTCGCGTCTTTCGCGACCAGCCGCGCCGCTTGATGCGGGTTTTCCTTTACGCCCAGCAGCGCGGACAGAAGCTCCAGGCCCACCTGGCGCAGATGATCCGCAACCAGCTCTCGCTCGTGGACCGCGCCTTTCTGCGCGACCAGCACGTGCGCGAAACATTTTTGGAAATCCTCAACCAGCGCGGCAACGTGGCGCCGATTTTGCGCGCGATGCACGAGGTCGGGTTGCTCGGCAAATATCTGCCTGAATTCGGCCGGTTGACCTGCCTGTTGCAGCACGAGTTCTATCACCAATACACCGCCGATGAGCACACGCTGGTCTGCCTCGAACAGCTCGACCGGGTCTGGGAAGCAGAGAAGGCGCCGCACAGCAATTACTCGGAAATTTTTCGCAGCGTGGAGCGGCCCTTTGTGCTTTACCTCGCGCTGCTGCTGCACGACGCCGGCAAAGCCAGGCGCCTGGGCAAGCATTCTGAAATCGGCGGCCAACTTGCGGTCAACGTCGCCAAACGCCTCGGTCTCGACGCCGCCACCACTCACACGCTGCGGCTGGTGATCGAGCATCACCTGACGATGACGCAAATCTCACAGCGTCGCGACCTGGACGACCCAGCGGTTATTCGCAACTTCGCCGCGCAAATTCAAAACCCCGAGCATTTGAAGCTGCTCACGCTCCACACGTTTGCCGACACGCTCGGCACGAGCGACAAGTTGTGGAACGGTTTCAAGGATTCGCTGTTGCTGTTGCTTTTCCACAAAACGATGGAGCAACTTACGGGCGGCACGGCGTTCATCCGCGCCGAGGAAAAACAGCGCGCATTGCTCGCCGATGAAGTCCGCCAGTTGATGGCGGACACCTGCAGTGAAGAAGAACTTCAGGCGCACTTCGCGACCTTGCCGCCGCGTTATTATCAGATTCACTCCGCGAAAGACATTCTGGCCGACCTCACCCTGGTGCATCGGTTCATGCGCCACCAGCTCGTGGACGAGGACAAGGCGCTGGAGCCGGCCGTTGACTGGCACAACGAACCGGACCGCGGGTACACGGCCGTCAAGGTCTGCACCTGGGACCGGCACGGCCTGTTCAGCAAAATCGCCGGCTCGCTCACCGCTGCCGGGTTGAACATTCTCAGCGCGCAGATTTTCACCCGCAACGATGGCATCATTCTGGACACGCTTTTCGTCACCGACGCAAGGAACGGTCTGCTCGCGAACAAGGAGGAGCATGAGCGGTTCGAAAAATATTTGAGCCAGGCGCTGACGGGTGACATTGACCTGCACGCGCTCATCGGCCGGCGAAAGGTGGCCAGGCCGCTTTACCAATCGCTCGAAGGCGAGCGCATTCCTACCCTCATCCGCTTTGACAACGAAACTTCCGACACGCGCACGGTCATCGATCTGGAGACCGAAGACGACCTTGGTCTGCTCTACACGATTTCGCAGGCGCTGGCCGAACTCGACCTGGACATTTATGTGGCCAAAATCAGCACCGAAAAAGGCGCGGCCATCGACAGCTTCTACATCAGCGAAAGCAACGGCGCAAAGATCCTCGACACCGACCGCCAGAGGGAAATTGAACGGAGGCTGCGAACAGCCATGGCCCCGCTGGAGGGGAATTGAAGCGGAGGTGCGAGAGCCTTCGGCTGGCGCCAGCCATTCACGCTTCACGAAACCCGCATCACGCCGGACGGTTCATCGCTCTCACGCATTCGGTTCGCCTTCCCAAATCGCCACCGCCGACGCGTAATTGTCCGTATGACTCAAGCTAAGGTAAAACTTTGCGCCGCCGCGCTGCTCGAAAAGTTTTTGCCCCCGGTCGTGAAGGATGACGAACGGCTCGCCTGATTCCTTGCGGCCCACTTCCATGTCCTGCCAGCCCAGGTGCTTGCCGATGCCGGTGCCAAAAGCCTTGGAAATCGCTTCCTTCGCCGCAAATCGGGCGGCCAAAAACGGCGCCGGATCGCGATGCGAGAGGGAGTACGCGATTTCCGCCGCGCGCAGTATCCGGTTTAAAAACCTTTCGCCGAACTTCTCGTGGGAAGCGCGGATGCGCGCCACTTCGATGATATCAATGCCGACGCCCAGAATCATTTTTCAGTCTTGGTCTCTCTTCTGCCGTGTGAAGAACTCGGAAACCCACGCCCGAAATCGCGACGCGAGATACGATTCACACACCGGAAATGAACGGGCTCGCCAGATGTCGTGATTGAATTTGACCCGCCGATTTCACGCGATGTTCGTGACAAAAAATAATCTTCACCCCCGATAATCTTCCATCAAGCGCAGCATTTCTTTGACTGCGGTTTCGAGGCCGACCGTCACCGCTCGGCTGAGGATGCTGTGGCCGATGTTCAGCTCCACCAGATGAGGGACGCGGCGGAGCGCGGGCAGGTTTGCGTAATTCAATCCGTGTCCGGCGTTCACGCGCAGGCCAAGCGCGTGCGCCTGCTTCGCGCCGGAAATCAATCGCAGCAATTCACGCGATCCGGTGGAGGGAACGTCCACCCTCCGCAGTTGTGCTCCGGAGGACAGGTCCTCGCGAGCAGGTTCGTTTGGGCTTCGTTGCGGCTCGTGAGCAGCTTCTCCCCCACGATTGGAAAATTCCTCCGCAAACGAGCCGGTATGCAATTCGATGAACTGGCTGCCGACGCGGCCCGCAGCTTCGATCTGAGAGGGGTCGGGCGCGATGAACAGGCTGACTTCGATGCCGGCGTCGTTCAGCCTTTTGCGCGCGTCCGCCAGCGCGGCTTGTTGTCCGACCACGTCCAACCCGCCTTCGGTCGTGATTTCCTGACGCCGTTCCGGAACGACACAGACGATGTCCGGCTTGAGCTTCAGCGCGATGCCGAGGATTTCCGGAGTATTTGCCATTTCGAGGTTGAGCCGCGTTTTGATGACTTTGCGCAACTTCCAAATGTCGCGGTCCTGGATGTGGCGGCGGTCTTCGCGCAGGTGCGCGGTGATGCCGTGCGCGCCGGCCGATTCGCAAATTAAAGCGGCCTCGACCGGGTCCGGCTCGCCATGACCGCGCCCACGATAGCGCGCTTCCCGCAGCGTGGCGACATGGTCGATGTTAACGCCCAGTTTGAGCATGGACCAATCTACGGCCTGGCGGGCGGCTTGACAGGCACCAACGGACGATCCGGCGGAAGCTCAAAACTGAACCTGGGAAAATTTGTGCTTTCGAGCCAGCAGGCCAGCGCGACCAGCTCCGCGCCCGTGAAACCGACGTGTGACTTGCGCACGAGCGACCATTCTTTCGGCGAATTTGTCGTGACTTCTGTCACCGTGTTGCCCAGTTTCGGCCCCACCACCGTGATCCAGGGCAGCGCAGCCGTGTTGGTCGTCAATTGCGGTTTGTCCCCTATGATCGCGAACAGTTGCGACATAATGTGCCAGTTCGACAGTCGTGCCTCGGTGATTTCCCAATCGTAATAAATCAGGTTCGAATTGGCGTCGAGTTCCAGGAGCAACTTGGCGGGCGGCGGATAGTTCCGCGGCACCGGCGGAAACAGTCCGCCCATCACAAACTCGGTCCCCTGAAAATTCGTCGGCTGCAAATAGGGCGTGATGTAAGGCAGCCCCTTCCACAAGACCTCGTTCAGGTTGGTTTGCCAGCC
Organism: Verrucomicrobiota bacterium; assembly: GCA_003218935.1. GTDB lineage: Bacteria > Verrucomicrobiota > Verrucomicrobiia > Limisphaerales > AV2 > AV2. The sequence continues at coordinate 1,738 of QHPA01000208.1, read as the reverse complement.
GATTTGCGTCAGGCCGCGGCTTTGCCAGTTCGTGCCGAACAGCGACGGCGCCCGGCTGCCCGCGCGCTCCAGTTTGGTCAACGCGTCTTTCAAAGGAAAGGCTGCGAAGCTTTGAAAGGCAACCTGCGCCTGCGCCCAAAAGAAAAGTTCGTTCGGCGCCGGGGTCAGTTCCAACTGTTGCAACGTCGCGCAATCTTTGAGTAACGGCGAGACGCCGCGCGCCGCGGTGAAGCTGGTCAATGGATCATTGATGATGTTGGTGGGCACCAGCCACGGCTCCAACGGACCGGTCACGGCCGCCGGAAAAACCATCCGCATGTTCGACCGCAAATTTTCGCCCTGGCCGACGACCGTCAATTCCGCGCGCGGCCATGGGATGGCCGGCGACAGGTCAAGCGCCTCTCTCAGGCGCGGCAGGTTCAACTCGCACCGGAGCAAATAATTTGAAGCGACAGTAATCGGGCGACCGCCGGTTCTGATCCGGCGCGCGGCTTCGCCAGAGGCGGCCAGGTCGTTTTGGCCGATGCACAACACCAGCCACTGTCCGGCCTCCACCCAGCGCACCAGGGCGGGCGCGCCGGTCCGTTTGACCTCCCAGCCGGCGAATGCTTCGACTGTGTTTGTCACGGGGGCGCCCAGCCCCCAGAGTTGCATCAACTCCTTCAAATTCGCCCGCCATACCTTGATGCGGTCGTCGGGCAATTGCGCCAGCAATGTCCACTCCGCCGTTTTGTCCGCCGTTCCGCGCGCTTGCAGGAAGAATTCCTGTCGGAGCAGATCATCCAACAGCGGGCGCAGCAGGGCCGCGCCACGGTCGTCTTGAGAAGTCGTGACCTGTTCGCCGTAGAGGGTCCGGGGCGCATGGGCCAGCTTCCGCAAAGTCTGTTCCGCCAGGCGCTGTGTTTCCGGTAAGCTCCAAAGTTCCTTAAGCTTGGTGGCGTTGGTGTTGTTAGACAAAGACGCCGTCCCGACGAAATGGCAACGGACAAGCACGTCGGTTTCGGCCTGTTGACCGGCTCTCTCTCCGGCCTCTTTCTTGCGGCAACCGACGCCGCAGGCCAGAGCGGCCACCATTAAGATCGCTGCGCAATGTCTCATAGGCAGCCCCTGATTGCCAAAGAACCAATGATTTAGCAAATCGAATAAAATCAAAAGAGCGGCTTTCCGGCCGAGGGCGCAGCTTGGCACTACTACCATGCCGCTGGTCGATTCCCTCGCCCCACGACGGAGGAGTGGGGAGAGGGGAAGGGAGAGGGGATTCCAATTAGCCGCGCCAATCCGATGAAAGGTGCCCCTCTCCCCAGCCCTCTCCCCGCTCGTACCTCGCAGGGAGAGGGAGCCGAGGACCTCCCACGATGGTGGTGGTGTCCAGATGCGCCCTCCGGCCGATAAGACCGGACTTTGAACTCGACTCAGGCGAGCTGCCCTTGTTTCATCCCGCCGTGTCTGGAAAGGGTTCGTTCTGCATATTCTGGCTGCCGGTCGTGCTTTGGATGGGGCTGATTTTCGGAGGCTCAACCGACGTGCTCTCATCGCAACGCACCTCCCGCATCATTGGCCCGCTGTTGCGTTGGTTCAACCCGAACGTCTCGGACGAAACCATCCGTGCCGTGCAAGCCGTCATTCGCAAAGGCAGCCATATAACCGAATATTCCGTGCTGGCCTTGCTGCTCTGGCGGGCGCGCCGCAAGCCGATGAAAAACGATCCGCGACCGTGGTCGTGGCGCGAGGCGGCATG
>QHPA01000207.1 GCA_003218935.1 Verrucomicrobiota bacterium | reverse complement strand
CCTCGCGAAGTTTGAGTCCATCAAGGGCAAGGACACCCTAACAATTTCGTTTCTCAATCATCGGGTCCGCATTTCCGGCACCCATCTGCGCGACTGGGCCATCGCCCTCCAAACCCGCACCGTCGAGGCCATCTTCTCAGTGCCGGAACGCTACGCCGCTGTGGGCAGCGCGGGCGGAGCCATCGAAACAATCGAGGTCGAAACCATCAAGATCGAATAAAACAGGATTCTATGCTCAAAAGAAAATGTCTGCCGTCCAAACATCAAACGCATCGCCACGGTTATCCGAAAGATACCGAACCGAAAGCTTACATTGAGAAAAAGGGATTCAAACGCGCCGAAGCAGCAACATATTTGGGCGTCGCGAAAATCACGATTGACCGATTGACAAAACGAGGCTTGCTGCACCCCTCGCGCGCGTTGCGACATCCGATTTATTCCAAAGATGATCTTGACCGCTTTTTGCGGGAAACGTCCATCGAAACAGGAGATCTTTCGAGAACAAGTTGCAGGTAGAGAACTCCATAAAACTCCATAACAACGAGCTTGAGTGAACCCGCCACAATGGGCTAGATTCTGGCATGACGGAAGTCGAAGAATCGAAAGCAGAGGTCCGCGGCCCGCAAGTCTTGCCTCTCTCCGTAAAGGCGTATCATGCGTTGGGCGAGATGGGCTTGATTCCCAAGCAGACCGAATTGCTCTACGGCCAGGTTTTCCACAAAATGTCCAAATCCCCCCTGCACAGTTTTCTCGCCATGCGGCTCCTCCGGTTGCTGCAGACCCTGGTCCCGACTGGGTGTCTTTGTCGGCCAGAACAACCGATCACCTGTCAGGACTCAGAGCCCGAACCCGACCTCGCAGTGGTCCGGGGACGCGAGGAGGACTTCTACCGGAACCATCCCCACACCGCCGAGCTTGTCATCGAGGTTTGTGTGACCACCCAGGACCACGACCGCTCCAAACTCCGCGCTTACGCCAACGCGGGCGTGAAGGAATGCTGGTTCGTGCTGGCACCGGACAGACAGATCGAAGTCCACCTCCAACCCGCCGGGGACCACTTTGTCGAACGAGCCATCCACGGTCCGGGTGGCCGACTCATCAGTGCCGCTGTGCCAGAGATTGCGCTGGACCTGGACGCCCTGTTTGCGAAGTAATTTCGCTCGGTATTTTGGGGAGAACTTCGTTGAGCGTCGCTTCGGGTACTCTTTCAAAAAGCTCGTCTATCAGAGCCAGCCGGTCGCCTAACTCCTGTTTGAGCACCTGACGGCCCATTACCAGCTTCGCCACTTCAAGAAGTTTTTCAATTGGAACAATCAAGGTTTCTTCGTTGAGCTGTCCCCAAAACACTTCGAGCGGAACTTCTGACGCCCACCAAGGATAGCTGTATTTCGTCTTAGCTTTGGCAATAGCGCGGCGTTCGCCTGTGGTGGCAGGTGAACCGCCTCTGAATGTTGAGGCTTTGGACTGGGGCAGCGGAACGATATTGTCAGGTCTCGGAGCAAAGCTGACTCGTTTCATCATAGCCAAACTGTGCTCTCGTCTCAAATGACCATGACGTTGCATCGCGAGTGCTCCCCCGTCGCTATGACCAAGCCAGCGAGACACCGTGGGAATATCAACACCTTCTTCAATACAAGTCGTCGCAAAATAATGCCGGAAATCATGATGAGTGAAACGTGGCAATCCCAACTTGCGACACGCTCTGGCAAGACTCCGTTTTGCGCTTTTTATTCCGATAATCAGATCGGTGCGCTGCGGCTTGGTTTCCGCTTTGCGTCTTTCCAAAAATGCCTTCAATTCTCTCGGCATGGGAATGAGTCGGTCACTGGCTTCGGATTTAATTCCGTGAATCCAGATTTCTCCATTTTTGAAATTGACATCCTGCCAACGGGCAGCATGAGCCTCCCCCAAACGCGCCCCGGAATACGCGAGGAATTCGACCAGGTCAGCACCGTCTTTGGCTTTTTCCTGGCTGTCGCTTCTGCCGTCGGATTTGCGCATCTCGGCGACGATTTCTTGGAATTGCTCTCGAGCCGGGGTGAGGATTTTGCGATTCGAGATTTTCTTCCGCTTTATACTCGCCGCTGGATTGGCAAGAATGAGACCGTGATTCACCGCGTATTTGAAAACGGATTTCATCGTGTCCAGTTCGTGAGCGAAAGTCTGCGCTGCAACGTCGCTGCCCCTGTTAGCGGCCCATTGTTCGCAGTGACGAACTTCAATATTACGGAGGCTCGCATCCTTGAAAAATTCCGACAGGTTCTTGATGCAGGTATTTCGACGGGCCAAAGTGCCACCGGCGATTGTGTGCTTCGTCGCTTCATTCCAGTAATTAGCGACCTGCCGAAAATTTAGATCGGCATCATCGCTGATTCGAAGCGCCCCGACTTTGGCTTTGAGATCACTGAGGCGACGTTCCGCTAACTTCCGGTCCTTTGTCTTCAACGAGCGACGAAACTGCTTGCCCGCTCGTTTTACGAGGGCATAGTATCCGCCCGATGATTCGAGCCGATAAAGATTCTCAGCGACCTTGTGAAACACCGGCTGGCCAGCCGGTTCCGTGGATTTTGCATGAGTCCGCTTCATGTTTTAATATAGGGTTACAAGTTTGGGTTACAAGTGGAAAATTTATTTCGCTTGAATCATCTTCAAACGCCTTTATTTAGAAGGAGTTCTGCCAGAGTAGCTCAGGGGTAGAGCAGAGGACTCATAAGCCTTTGGTCGGGGGTTCAAATCCCTCCTCTGGCACCAACATTTCCCCTAAAACTTGTCAGCCGAGTCGAAATTCTTCCCATCGGTTCCGACTGGCCTTCACCGTTGGCGAACAACCAGTTAATAGACTTGACCGCGCACACTTGACGCACGTAACGTGTTGAGGTGCTAGGCACAATTCATGTTTGCGCAACTTAAGAGTTTGTTTGCCAACGACATTGGGATAGACCTTGGGACTGCGAATTCTCTCGTTTATGTTCGTGATCAGGGGATCGTGTTGCGTGAACCTTCGGTCGTTGCAATCCAGGCGGGAACGACCAACGTCCTGGCTGTCGGGGAGGAAGCCAAGCGCATGCTCGGCCGCACGCCCGGTAACATCGTCGCCATCCGGCCCATGAAAGATGGCGTGATTGCCGATTTCGAAATCACGGAGGCAATGCTGCGGCATTTCATCCAAAAGGTTCACCGTCGCAAACTGATCGCTCCCCGAGTCGTGGTGGCGGTACCCTCCGGCATCACGGAAGTGGAAAAACGGGCGGTCAAAGATTCCGCCACTCACGCCGGCGCGCGCGAGGTCTATCTGATCGAACAACCGATGGCCGCTGCGATTGGTGTCGGTTTGCCGGTGCATGAACCCGCCGGCAATATGATTGTCGATATTGGCGGCGGGACTTGTGAAATTGCGATCATTTCCCTGGCAGGAATTGTGTTCAGTCGCAGTTTGCGGGTCGGTGGCGACGAGTTCGATGAAACCACCGTCGCCTACATGAAACGTGCCTATAACTTGATGATTGGCGAACGCACCGCGGAAGAAATAAAAATCCGTATTGGCTCGGCCTTTCCTCTGGAACAGGAATTAACCATGGAAGTCAAAGGGCGGGATTTGAGCGCCGGGTTGCCCAAGACCCTCACGGTTCGTTCCGAGGAAATCCGGGAAGCCCTGAAGGAGCCTCTCACCAGTATTTTGGAGTCCATTCGCATCACTTTGGAGCGTTGCCCCCCTGAATTGTCCGCCGACCTGGTGGATCGCGGCATTGTCATGGCGGGCGGCGGCTCATTGTTGCGTTGCATTGACCGATTGGTGGCCGAAGAAACCGGCCTGCCGGTCCACATTGCGGACGATCCTCTCACTGCCGTTGCGGAAGGCACCGGCCGCGTTTTGCAGGAACTCCAATTTCTCAAGCGAGTCGCTTCCTCCAGCCGAACCTGAGCCGCTGGAAACGGTTCAGGAGTGTGTCCGCCCCGCTCTGACGACGGGGTGACAGATGTTAAGAAGGCAGTATTATATGACGGTCGGCCTGGTTTTGCTGCTCGTGCTCGTTGTTCTCAACCTGCCCGAGCAGACGGCCGGCAAACTCAAGCTCGCGCTGGGCGGACTTTTCCTGCCGCTCTTCGCCCTGGCCGGCTCGGCGCAGAATTTCGCCGAACAAACCGGTAATGCCATCGCGCCGCGCAGCGCGCTCCTCCAGCAGATCGACGAACTCCGCAAGGAAAACCAGCGATTGCACGAACAACTCGTGCAAGCACAGGAAGCCTCGCGGGAAAACGCGCAACTGCGTCGGGCCGTGGGCTGGCAGCAGCGCGTCCCGTGGTCGTTGAAACCCGCCCGCGTCGTGGGACAAGACCCGGCAAACTGGTGGCGAACGATAATGATCGATGTCGGCCTGCGGGACAAGATACACCCCAATATGACGGTGCTGACTCCCGAAGGCCTCGTTGGACGCGTCACCGACGTGGGTTTCGACCGCTCGCGCGTCGTGCTGGTCGGCGATCCAAACTGTCGATTCTCGGCGCAGGTGCAGGAGCCGCGTGACCAAAGCGTCGTGGCCAAAGGGATCATCTCACCGAGCGCTTCCAGCCTGGACCGTCTGTTGGTGGACCTCGTGTTTGTGCCCGGGGGCAGTCTGCTCAAGCCGGGCCAGCCCGTGCTCACCAGCGGCGACGGCGGCATTTTTCAGAAAGGAATTACCGTGGGCCAAATCGTGGATGTGCGGACCAACGACCACGGTTTGAACCTCGAAGCCCGAGTCAAACTCGTGGTGAACCTGAACCGCCTGGAACAAGTCTGGGTAATGTTGCAATGAACTGGATGAACACCATCGCGATTCTCCTGGTCGCCTTCCTGGCGGTCTTTCTCGAATCGTACTTTCGCGGTCTGCGGAACCTGATCGGCGCACAAATCGACCTGCTGCCGGCGCTGGTGGTTTATGCGAGTTTAAGCGCCAACATTTCGACCGTGGCGCTGATCGCGACGCTGGGCGGGTTGTGGTTCGATTCCCTTTCAACCAATCCGCTGGGCATCAGCGTGCTGCCGCTGTTCGTCATCGGATTGGTCGTCCATTACTGCCGCGACCTGATTATGCGCGAGCAGCTCTACGCCCAATTCATGCTGGGTCTGGCCGCGAGCGCGGTGGCCCCGTTGTTTACTGTGTTGTCACTGATTGGCACGGGAGACGAACCGTTGTTGGGCTGGTGTTCGCTGTGGCAGTGGCTGGTCATGGCGCTCGGCGGCGCGGCCTTCACACCGGTTTGTTTCTACCTTTTCGACCAGTTCAATCGCGCCTTTAGCTATCAGGCCCAGCCGGAAACCAGTTTTCGTCCCGACCGCGAAATCAAGCGGGATCGCGGACGTCATGTAGATTACTGAGCGGACATGCTGATATTTGACCAACTCCGAAAGAACGACCGGCAATTGCGGGTGCTGGCCATCTCTGTTTTATCAGGGCTGGGTCTCCTGCTGCTGGGGCTCTGGTACGTGCAGGTGCTCTCTGCCAAGCGCTACCAGACCAGCCAGATCAACCAGTCGTTTCGCGCGGTGCGCATCCCGGCCATCCGCGGAAAAATTTTTGACGCCAACGGCGTCGCGCTGGCCGAAAACCGCCCCAGCTACAACGTCAACCTCTACCTGGATGAACTACGACCTTACTTTCGATCCGCCTACAGCAACAACTTGAACTGGGTCATGCGCCAGCTCACCAGGACCAATTCGAAAGCCCGCCTCACGCGCAACCAGCGAATTGAGTTGGGCAGGCTGACGCGCTACCAGGTGGTCAGCAATCTGGTCTATCGCGTCAGTTCGTTGCTTCACCAGCCGGTGCCCTTGCAGGACAAAAAATTCATCGAACATTACGATCAGCGCCTCTTCATGCCCATGGCTGTGTTGACCAACCTCAACCCGACGCAAATCGCCCTGTTTGCCGAACAATCGGCTGACTTGCCGGGCTTTGACCTGGAAGTTCAGCCCGTGCGAGTGTACCCCCATCACGCCGCGGCAGGCCATTTGCTCGGTCATTTGCAGCGCGATGATTCGGCGGCCGACGAAGATGTCTTCTTCAATTACCGGATGCCGGATTTCCGAGGGGTGGTCGGAATCGAAGGCGCGTTTGACGAGCAACTGCGCGGCCGGAACGGAGTCAAATCCGTCCTGGTGGACAGTCTGGGTTATCGCCAATCGGAAAACGTCTGGGCGCCGGCCGAGGCCGGTCAAAGCGTTTACCTGACCATTGACATCGCCATCCAACAGGCGGCTGAAAAAGCCCTGCGCTCGGCGCCGGTTCCCTACGCCGGTCCGGTCCGAGGCGCGGTGGTCGTTATGGACCCGCGCAACGGCGACCTGATCGCGATGGCCTCCGATCCTGCATACGATCCAAACGATTTCGCCGTGCGTTTGACCGAGGAAAGAGCCGAAGCCGCGAAATTGGATGATCCGATTCTGCGCCCGCAGATCAATCGAGCCATGCAGGAAAATTACGCGCCCGGTTCTATTTTCAAAATCGTCGTCGGCCTCGCCGGGCTGGAGGCAGGAACGCTGGACCCGAACGAAGTTTACCATAGCCCGGGCTTTTATGTGATCGCTCGCGGGCACAAACCAATTGACGACTTAGCCGGTCCGGGCGATTTCAATTTTCGCCGGGCACTGGTTAAATCAAGCAACTCCTATTTCATTCACGAAGGTTTGAAACTCGGCGTGGACCGTATCGCGGAAATGGGCAAGCGGTTCCACTTTGGCGAACGCACCGGCATTCTCCCGCGCCAGGAAATCGACGTCACCCCGTTGCAAGTCGCCGTCATGATCTCCGCGGTCGCCAATGGCGGCACGGTCTATTGGCCCCGGCTGGTGGCGCGCATCGAACCGCAGGACCCCTTCCGCGCCGATCAGGCCGTCAAGTTTCCCGCCGGGCGGATTCGCGGCGAATTGGGAATCAGCAGAAACAGTCTCAACGCCGTTCGCGGCGCCATGCTCGCTGACGTGGAGGATGCCGAAGGCACAGGCACAAGAGCCTTTGTCCCGGGAATGAGAATTTGCGCCAAGACCGGCACTGCCCAGATCCAGCAAGGACGCAAAACCATCGGCCACACGACATGGATCGCCTCCTTCGCGCCGTTCGACAACGCGCGCTATGTCGTGGTGGTGATGATTGAGGACGGAACGTCCGGCGGCGCAACCTCCGCACCCGTCGCTCAGCAGGTTTATCTGGCGCTGCAAAAGCGCGAGTCGCAATCGAAGCCAAACAAACCGGAATCTCTGGTGCAAAACTGACGATGTTTGAAATCCACCTGAGCGGACGCCAGTCGCGCGTGGACTGGGGGATGATCCTGGCCATTATCGGGCTGATGATCATCGGCGTGGCGTTCATTTACAGCGCCAAGCCACCGAGTGAGACTGCGGCGTGGTACAACCAGTTCCCCGTCCGGCAAATCATCTGGTATCTGATGGGCGCAGCAGCCGCGGTGGGCATTTGTTTGATCGATTACCACTCGCTCGCCCGGTGGTCCATGGTCGCTTACTGGATGGCGATTCTGCTGCTGATCGCCGTGCTGCTTCCGCATGTCGGCGCGTATCGGCTCGGCGCGTGGCGCTGGATTGATCTGGGGTTCTTCCAACTGCAACCGTCCGAATTCGCCAAGCTCGCTTTCATTTTCATCCAGGCGCATTTCCTCAGCCGGCCGACGGAAGAACTGCGCCAGCCGACAGTGTTCGTCAAGGCCGTTGGTCTCACGGTGCTGCCGTTCCTGTTGATCCTGAAAGAACCCGATCTCGGCTCCGCGTTGGTGCTGCTGCCCGTGGGTCTGGTCATGACTTACGTGGCAGGCGTGCCGACGCGATTTCTGCGCCGCCTGGTCGGCGCCGCAGGAGTTCTGGTGGCGCTATTGCTGGTGGATATCTTGTTCGCGCCGCCCGCCTGGCAGATCAAGTTGGAGGATTATCAGCGACGCCGGCTGTGGGTCTATTTCAATCGCGATTTCGCCGCCGACAAAAGCACCGAAGCCGAACGCCAGAAGGCGCGCCTTCAGGAACGCAACGATTCCTGGAACGTGAAGCAGGCTTTGATTTCCGTTGGCTCGGGCGGTTTTTGGGGCAAAGGCTGGCGTCAGGGACAGCAGATTGCGCTCGGTTACCTGCCGCCCATCGTGGCGCACAACGACTTCATTTTCTCTGTGATTGCCGAGGAGAAAGGTTTCCTGGGCAGCGTTCTTGTCCTGTCCCTCTACACTGTGGTTCTGTTCACCGGAATCCGCATCGCCGGCCAGGCGCGCGATCGCCTGGGCAAATTGCTGGCGGTGGGCGTGGTCACGCTGCTCTTCAGTCATGTCTTCATCAACATCGGCATGAACATTCGCTTGATGCCCGTGACGGGTATTCCACTGCCGCTGCTCAGTTACGGCGGGTCTTCAGTGCTCTGCTCGTTGATCGCCGCGGGCGTTTTGCAAAACGTGTACCTCTATCGAAGAAACTATTGATTTATGAGTGAAAAGAGTTTTTCCCGCCGCCGTCGAGGCGGCCACCGGTTCCGCCCGAGCGGCGGAATGTCCGCCAACGTTCAGCGCACTGACCGCGCCGCCAGCGAAGCCCGCGCCGAAGCGCTCGGTGAAAAACCGAGCGAAGATTCGGTCTTCGACCGCGCGCGTCATGAACGCGAAATTCAACGCGCAGAAAATCTGGCTGCCGGCCTGCCGGCCGACGCTCCCGCCGTCGCGAAAGCGCCCGGATCCGGTGAACAAAGGAAGCGCGAATTCCGCGTGCCTGACCTCGCCATTCCCGCTGAAGTGAAAGAGGAGGAATCCGGTTTCCAACCGGTTCAGGTCAAGGAACAGCCGCCACAGGGCTTCGTGGACGCGATCAAAGTCGTGGCCACGAGAGTCATCAAAAAAGTCCAGCGCCTGATTAAGCCCGCCAAAAAACTCCACAAGGAGGTCGTCATCAACGCCGAGTCCCTGGAGACACGCGTCGCAGTGCTCGAAGCGGGCAAGCTCGAAGAGTTCACCATCGAACGCACCTCGGACGAGCGTCTCGTCGGCAGCATTTTCAAAGGCAAGGTGAAAAACCTCGAGGACGGTTTGAAAGCCGCTTTCGTGGACATCGGCTTTGAGAAAAACGCCTTCCTGCACTACTGGGACATCGTCCCCAGCAACTTCGACAGCAGCGTCGAAATAGTCGAACGCGAAGGCCGCAAGCGCGACAAACCCCGCATCACGCAGCGGGACATCCCCCGTCTCTATCCGCCGGGCAGCGACATCATTGTGCAGGTGACCAAAGGGCCCATCGGCACCAAAGGGCCGCGCGTGACGACCAACCTGGCTCTGCCCGGGCGTTACCTGGTGTTGCTGCCAAATTCCGATCAAAGCGGCATCTCGCGCAAAATCGAAAATCATGAGGAACGCCAGCGCCTGAAAAGAATCCTCCGGGAACTCAACATTCCCGAAGGCATGGGTGTCATCATTCGCACCGTGGGCGATGGCCAGCAAAAACGTTACTTCGTCCGCGACCTCGCCTTGCTGATCGACGAATGGAAGCAGATTCAGGAAAAAAGCAACAAACAGCCGCTGGCCACCTGCGTTTTCCAGGAGCCGGACCTGGTTGAGCGCACGGTGCGCGATTTCCTCACCGAAGATGTCGAGCGCATTGTCATCGACAGCCCGCGGCAATACGATCGCATCCGCGAAATGATCGGACGCATCTCCCAGCGTTCTATTTCCAAGGTCAAGCTCTACGTGGATTCCCAGCCGGTCTTCGATCGCTTCAACATTACCAGGCAGTTGGAAGGCGCCTTCGCGCGCCAGGTGCATTTGAAGAGCGGCGGCTACATCGTCATCGACGAAACCGAGGCGCTCGTCGCCATCGACGTCAACACCGGCCGACACAAAAGCGGCAAAGATCAGGAATCCACCATCCTCAAGGTCAACCTCGAAGCAGCCGACGACATCTGCCGGCAACTGCGCCTACGCAACATGGGCGGCCTCATTGTGCTCGATTTCATCGACATGAAATCGCGCCGCGATCAGCAGCAGGTTTATCAGCGGGTGAAGGAAGGATTAAAGCGCGACCGCGCCAAGACGCACGTCCTGCCGATTTCACAACTCGGTTTGATGGAAATGACACGCCAACGCCACACCGAGAGCGTGCGGGCCGCCGTCTATGACGATTGCCCGTACTGCAAAGGCCGCGGCAAAGTGAAGAGCGCGCTTACCATGAGCGTGGAGATTCAGCGCAAGCTCGCGGAGATCCTCAAGCGACGCCAGCGGGATGAATCGGACTTCCAGCTTCGCATCGTTGTGAATCCAACGGTGCTGGAGCGCCTCCGCACTGAAGACGAGAAGCTGCTCATCGAACTGGAGAAGCGCTATTTCGGCAAACTCTCCTTCCGCGCTGACCCGGCGTTCCACGCCGAGCAGTTCCAGATCGTCAACGTCGCCACCAACGAACAAATGGCCAGTGTCGGCGGTTAGAACGCCTGCCAAAAGCACATCAAAAAAGCCGGGCCAAGCATCCCCGCAGGCCCTCGCTCCGTAGTAGCCGCCGACGTGAGGAGGCGGAGGCGAACTATTCCACGGCGTCACCTCGGTGACGCCGGCACAGCGGCTGGGTCACGACTTGATGTCGCGCACCTGAAACACCGTCAGGCCGATAACCAGGAACGTGAGGTTGAAGCCGAGCAAAATGCTGAGTGACTCACCTATCTTCCACCACGGGATCGGTTGCGCGAACATATATTGCCAGATGTTCAGGTGATACGTGAGAAACCAGTGCTGCAGGTCGTGGAAGTAGGGAATGTTCTGCATGATGAAGTTCGCGAAAACAAACGAGAGCGCCAGGATTGTCGCTGCAGCGGGCTTGACGTTGAAACAGGAAAACATGAAGGCCAGTCCCATCACCGTGACCGCTTTCGTGGCCATCATCAGATGCGCCGCGACGTAATGTTGCAGTCCTCCCGCCGCGTCGAATACGCTGAACAGCTCGCCCGGAATAAACACGAACAATCCTTTCCACGGAAACCAGAACGACGCAAACACGACTCCGAACAAACCCAACGCCAGCACCAGCGCCAGGGAAAAAAACGCGCCGGCAAGCCATTTCAACAGCAGCAATCTCAGCCGTGAAACCGGCCGCGACAAAATCATTCGCAGCGTTCCATCTTCGGCTTCCTTCGCGACCAGATCGCCGCCAACCAGCGACACATAGAGCGGCAAGAGCAAATACGCGATGGGCAAGAGCATAAAAGTCGCCACGGTGAGCGCCGAAATAAACTGCTGCGCGAGATAGCCGTTTCCCTCCAGTGTCCGTATCATGCTCACGCGCGGGCCGTTCGTGAATCGAAAGAGTAGAATGATGACGTTCTGCGCCAGCAGGAACATCAGGAAGCCGATGTAGGTCCGCTTTTTGGCAAACAGCTTCCAGAGCTCGTTGCGCAGTTGGAGATAAAACATCGTCGTTCGTTAAATAGTTAAATCGTTGAATATCATTCCGCATCAGTCCCAAATAAAAGTCTTCAAGGGTTTGTTCATGTCGCGCGATTTCATAAACAGCCATCCCCTGCTCCACCAAACGACGGACGACCACGTCGGTGCCCGCTTCGGTAGCGAGCGCCACGAATTGGCCGTCGCGTTCGTCCACGATCAGATTCTCCTCGCGCAGCGACTTCACAGCCTGGTGGAAATCGTTGACGCGCAGGCGAACCCAGTTTTTCGGCTGTTTGACTTCTGCCAGCGAACCTTCAAACACCTTTCGCCCCTGGTTCATCACGGCGATGCGCGTGCAAAGTTGCTCGACCTCGTTCAACAGGTGCGATGATAGAAAAATGGTGAGGCCCAATTCACCGTGCAGCCGCCGAATCGTCTGGCGCATCTCGTGGATTCCTTCGGGATCAAGTCCGTCGCCGGGTTCATCCAGGATGAGTAACTCCGGCTGCGGCAGGAGCGCCTGCGCCAACGCCAGTCGCGCCCGCATTCCGTGTGAATACGTTCTAACCTTCGATTGCTCGCGTCCGGCCAGGCCGACCCACTCCATCACCTCGCGGATTCGCTTCGCCGGCGTCGGCGCCGAGTAATGGCTCAGGATCTCGAGATTCCGCCAGCCACTGAGGTAATCATAGAACGCCGGCGTTTCAAAAATCGCGCCGACCTTCCGCAGCGCCAATGAGCGTCGCCGCGTCACGTCGTGACCGCAAATGTGGACTTCTCCCTGCGTGGGCCAGACCTGTCCGAGCATCATGCCAATCGCCGTGCTCTTCCCGGCGCCGTTATGGCCGAGCAGTCCGAAAATCTCACCAGCGCGCACGTGCAACGTGAGATCGTCCACCGCGACGCGTTGGCCGAAAATCTTGGCAAGACGAGAGAGACAAATCACTTTTGGGCTCCTGGGTTTGCCGGCGTTGCGGATCTCAAATCGTATATCGCAAATCCGTTCATTTACTTCCCTCGATCGCCAGCAGATTTTTAATGTGGCCGTCGGCGTAGAGGTAGTTGACGCCCTTCTTCTGGCCGCGCGCGCTGTGAAACGCTTCCTTGTCGAAGAACACCGGAATCTGGTGCGGATCAAAATCCATGTTCAACATCTTGAGCTGCTCGGCGTCCTGGCCGTTGAGCAAGCTGTTCCACGCATAGCTCGAACCGGTCTGTTCGTAAATCCGTTTCCGGTCCGACGGACAACGCAGCACCTTCACCGCGCCGAGGTAATTCGACAGCGCCACGTCCGGGCCTGGCAGCGCGTTGGTTGGCGGCGCGTTCGTGTCAAATGATTTGTCGCGCATCACCGGCAGACGATTGTTGTTGTCCTGCACGTAAAGCTGCAGCGCGATGCCGATCTGCCGCAGGTTGCTCAGGCACGCGGTGGCCCGCCCCGCTTCCTTTGCCTTGCTGATGACCGGCAGGAGCAAGCCGGCGAGCACACTGATGATCGCCAGCACAGCAAGTAGTTCAATCAGTGTGAAGGCGCTTCCCATGCCATTGAACCCAACGGACGCGGGCGGCTTTTGCGAGGGGTCAGGGATGGGTTCGATCATCACGTCGCGTTGCAATGGAACTTTGGAGTCGTGCAAAAACAACTTCGGATTTGGGCACACTCACCCTCACCCCGGCCCTCTCCCATCGGATGGGAGAGGGAGAATCGTCCTCCGTCGGCCAGCGTATCCAACCGCTTTGGAAGCTGCCAGCGGCGCTTCTGGCTGTTCCCTCTCCCGTCGGACGGGAGGACCATTTTGTTGGAAATACGCCTCCTGTTCGTCATTTGTTTGCACAAACCCTTTGTAACGATTCAACGTTCTAACGATTCCCTCGAAACAACCGCCCGCTCTCCATTGTCCGTTGCAACTCTTCCAGCAACGGCGCCAGCTCGGCCTTCGTCTGCGCCGAACTTTCGCTGTAAAACGACTTCAACCCGATTTTCGTGATCTTTTGCTGCAACTCTTCGCTGAGGACCGGCGGCGCGTTGGTCGTGGCGCCGGACGGCGCCTCGCTGTCGTCCCTCATTTTTTCTTCTTGCGCTTCCTTGAGCCGCTTCGTCGCGTCGTCAATGGCCCGACGCCGTTTCTCCTGTGGCAGCTCTTCAAACGACGCAAGCATCTGCTTGAAGCCAGTGGGCATGGTCAATTCGATGAATGTGCCTTTCTCGTCTTCCGTCATGGCTCCGAACCACGGTTGCCAGATGCGCGCAATTCGCGCCTTGCGACGTTCCTCCGGCGAAAGCCGGTTCAATTTGTCCGCCAGTTCGCGGATTGCTTTCGCCCGCGCGTCGCCCGACAACTTGTTCAAGTCCACGGACTGGGCGTAAGCCCGCAATTTGCCTGCAGTCATCCTGGAGTTCCTCGCAATGACGTAGCCTGTGATGGCCGCAATCCACGCGACAACGAGGACGGCGACGGCAATGAAAACAGCACGCTGTCGTTGGCCCGGCACGACCAGACTTTAGCGCAATTTCGCGTTATCGCCAGAGTCAAATCCAGTGGGGGAGCGCGACCGCTTCAGTCGCTGCCAACGGCGCCCTCGTCGTTGGCATTCCGGCGCGAGGCGCCCGACCGGATGGTTGTCCTCCTGGTGCAGAGTTCGGCGCGGGGCGCGCCGAACAGCAGCCGAGGCGGCTGCGCTCCCCATTCCTCTGACTGAATCGTTCCGGCTAAGAAATCCCGCTTGCTTTGCCGCCGACGCCACTTACTTTCCCTCCATGTTCTCGACGGAAACGGCGAAAGACAGCCCGACAACTGAAACCCGGCGGCCCGCTTCTGCACAGATGGAATTGTTGAGGCATCCCGACCGTTTTGTTCGTCGACATATCGGCCCCAGCGCGGACGACACTCGTCACATGCTCAATGAGCTGGGCCATTCCAGCCTCGACGCGCTGGTTGACGTTGCAGTGCCTGCCAGCATCCGGCTCAAGCGGCCGCTCAATCTGCCGGGCGGCCGAAGTGAGTTCGGGATTCTGAACGAACTCCGTTCCATGGCAGCGAAAAATCAGGTCTTCCGCTCCTTCATCGGCCTGGGTTACCACGATTGCATTACGCCGCCTGTGATTCAGCGCAACATTCTGGAGAATCCCGGCTGGTACACTCAATACACGCCTTATCAGGCTGAGATTTCCCAGGGCCGACTGGAAATGCTGCTGAATTTTCAGACGATGATCTGCGACCTCACCGGCCTCGAAATCGCCAACGCCTCGCTGCTCGACGAAGCGACCGCCGCGGCGGAAGCGATGATGATGTGCCACCGCCTCAAACACGAGGAAGGCCGCAACGTTTTCTTCGTCTCGCAGAACTGTCATCCGCAAAACATTGAAGTCGTCCAGACCCGCGCCCGGGCGCTCGGCATCGACGTTGTCGTCGATAACCACAACTCGTTTGCTTTCGGCGCGAAGGTTTTTGGCGCGCTGGTTCAATACCCCGACTCTTTCGGAGCGATTCACGATTATCAGTCCTTGATTGAAGGAGGGCACGGGGCTGGCGCATTGGTGGCGGTTGCGGCGGACCTGTTGAGCCTCACGTTGCTCAAGCCGCCCGGTGAATTCGGCGCGGACATCGCGGTTGGCAGCGCACAGCGTTTTGGCGTGCCGCTCGGCTACGGTGGGCCGCACGCGGCGTTCTTTGCGACTCGCGACGCCTTCAAACGCCACATGCCCGGCCGGCTCGTCGGCGTCTCGAAGGATTCACGCGGCCGACCGGCGCTGCGCCTCTCGCTCGGCACGCGCGAACAACACATTCGGCGCGAGAAAGCCACCAGCAACATCTGCACGGCCCAGGCGTTGCTCGCCAACCTGGCGGCGGCTTACGCGATCTATCACGGGCCGGAAGGTTTGAAGAGAATCGCGCAGCGGGTTCACAGGCTCGCCTGTGTGTTGGCGGAAGAATTGGAAGGGGTCGGTTACAAAATTGTGAACAAGTCATTCTTCGACATGCTTGCTGTCAAAACCAGTCGAAGCGGCGACCAGAAAACTGCAAGGCAGGTTCTGGCTCACGGCGAGGACTGGAGCATCAATCTCCGGCCCATCGACGATGCCACCGTCGGTATTGCGCTGGACGAGACGACTTCATTTGAAGACGTGCTCCGCTTATTTTCGACTGTCGATTGCAACAAGCTCTTGCCGCCGGCTGATCGAATTCTGGAGAGAGCCAAAGACCTGGAGTCTCGCATTCCACCGTCCCTCCAGCGGACGGGCGAATTCCTCACGCACCCGGTCTTCCACCGTTACCACTCGGAAACGGAAATGCTCCGTTATTTGAAACGGCTCGAATCGCGCGACCTGTCACTGACGACTTCGATGATTCCACTCGGCTCCTGCACG